>NZ_JAAVUO010000019.1:0-65141 GCF_012163165.1 Natronococcus sp. JC468 | reverse complement strand
AATTCGGTGCTCTGATCTTGTTCGCTTTGCTCCAGAAATCGAGTCAGCAATCAGCAACGATGGGAACTACCGACTATGGCAACGAGCAGGCGCTCCAGAGCGTCGAAATGGCAATTCAGGAAAATCAAGTTACGGCACTGATCGGTCCCTCGGGCTGTGGGAAGTCGACGTTCTTACGATCGATCAATCGAATGAACGATCTTATCGACGTTGCTCGGGTTGCGGGCGAGGTCGAATTCCAGGGCAAAAACGTCTATGACGAGAATGTGGATCCAGTTGCCTTGCGCCGGAAGATTGGGATGGTATTTCAGAAGCCAAACCCGTTCCCAAAATCGATCTACGACAACGTTGCCTACGGTCTTCGTGTCCAAGGTCTTGCTGATGAGGTTGACCTTGATGCTGCCGTCGAACGTGCATTGAAGAACGCAGCATTGTGGGATGAAGTAGCAGATCAACTCGACAAGTCAGCACTCGAACTCTCAGGCGGTCAGCAACAGCGCCTTTGTATTGCCCGCGCAATCGCCCCTGACCCAGAAGTCCTCCTGATGGATGAACCGGCCTCAGCGCTGGATCCGGTTGCGACTTCGAAAATTGAGGATCTCATCGACGACCTCGCTGAGGAGTATACGGTCGGTACTTCCCGAACGTCGCTTCGTGAACTGTGCTGAGTCATGGACGAACGGAGTGAATGCCGGTGTGGTAACTGAGTGAACAGGAAGTAGAATCCATGCATGAGGAGAAGTGAAGTAAGAAGGCTGAGATACGCTGTTCTAGGCGAATGCTGTTGCTCACCAGGAGCTTGCCCAAGGCCGCGGGCTGGCGTCAGCCCGCGGCCGGCGCGTATGCTTCTGGCACACCTGTTCCGTTCATCTCGATCTCCCAAGTCCGCTCTAGCTCTTCCTCTAATGCATGTCTGATCCAGTCAGAGAAGGTCTTGAACGTGAATTCCTCGAGCAGGTCGCGCCCGCCCCGCTGGGGGCGGGCGACGACCGCCCATCGAAGCACAAGCCAGAGGTTCTCCAACAGGAATCCAACCAGGACGAACGCGAAGCGGATGATTGGGTCTTGTGTCGTCGTTACCACTCGTGCTTGGCGAAATACACGGTAGCTCGTTTCGATCGCTGACCGTTTCCGATAGAGCCGTTCGACTTGTTTCGGCGTGCGATCGGCCAGATCGCACGCCACATAGCCTCGAACGACCTCGCCGCTTTTCCCGCGATCTCCGGCGTGATAGGAGACAGCGACCGCGAGCGGGAATTCCAGTTCCCGCTCGCGGCCTTTGTACATCCGATAGGTGGTCATGTACGAGCAGTGCGTATCCAGCTTCTTCTTCATGCGCTTGCCCTTCTTTTGGACGGGAACGACAGTCGCAGCAACCTCCCGTGAGCGGCGCAGAATACGTTCGTTGTAGAAGCCGCGATCAGCCAACAGAAGCTCTATCTCGAAGGGATAGGCCTCGACGCGGTCGAGGACGCGCTCGACCGCGTCGGCCTCTTTCTCATCACTACGGACGTACGTCATCGCCAACGTCACTGGCTTTCCGTTCGAGACGAGATACGCCGTGCAGTACCGGTGGCACGTCGTTGTTCCGTCTTTGGCGTGCATGCGACAGAGTTCACCTTCTTCATCGGCGTACGTTCCGTGGTAGGGGTTATCGACGAAGTCAATGGAGACGATCCTCGACCGATCAGGGTCGAGGATCGTCATCGCTAACTCCCTGAGAAGGCGGTTAGCAACCCGCTCAAGCCACTCTCGGTTGAGCGTATGTAGCCAGTCCATGACAGTATCATCACAGGCAGCGTTGTCGTTGTCCTTGCATGTCTCCCAGATAGACGTCTGATTGACTGCTGCAAGAATGACAACAGTCCAGATATCGCCGGGATCGAGGGGCGAGCCCTCGATCCCTGGCAAGGGGAGCTGGCAGATGATGTCTTCCGCTAAATCTTTCACGTCCGAATCCGAAAGAACACCGTCTGGCTGAGGGATACTGAACACATTCACTCAACCAGACATCTTCCTCATGAGACCAACGCTTTAGCTCCAGCTCTCACACCAGTCGGGAAGTACCGACGGTCGTGATCGTCACCCACAACATGCAGCAGGCTGCGAGGATTTCGGATAAAACTGCTGTCTTCCTTACTGGAGGGAAGCTCGTCGAGTACGACGATACCACAACCATCTTTGAGAATCCAGAACATGAGCGGGTCGAAGACTATATCACCGGAAAATTTGGGTAGTATGTTAGAAAACGAAAATTTCCTCGATAAATCTGCCTCGCAATGACAGTTCTGCATTGATTAGTGCGCCCACTATGGCTCGAATAACACACAAGATTAAAACTACCGTACTAACCCAGACATGAGTCAGAACCAGCTGCTAACTAGCTCGTTCGATTCCATTGAACGAAAAGTACAGTTTACCGGGAACTCGACGTTTATCATTTCCCTGCCAAAAGAATGGGCACTTGAACAGGGTCTTGAGCCCGGGATGTCCATGTCGCTCTATCCACACGAGGATCGACTGGTCGCCGCGACCGAACCGGTGTCAACACGAGATCGAACCGTGACCGTTGACGCTGATACTTTCAGTGAAGAAGTAATAACGTGGCGTATCAAGACCGCATACACAGGCGGCTATGATCGAATTACCGTGATCGGACTCGATGAGACCGACCTACAACTCCGGCGGTCGGTCCAGCAAACGGTCAACCAGCTCACTGGGGCTACGATCAGGACAGATACTGATGACCGCTTAACCATCGTCAATCTGCTTGACAGTAGCGAGATATCTCTTCCACAGACGGTTTCCCAGGCACAGCAACTCGCACTACAATTGCACGAAGATGCGATTGATGCCTTCTTGACTAATGATACCGACCTTGCGCGACGGGTAATCGATCGGGATGACGATGTCGACCGGCTATTCTCATTTACCAAACACGGAATCAATCGTGGGCTCGAGGACGTCCACGAGATTGACCGGCTCGGGACAGATCGTCTATCCATGTTTCGTAATTATCGTATCACCCAACAACTCGAACGGATTGCTGATCATGCTGAAGGGATCGCAAGAGAAACAACACGACAAGCTAACTCTCCAGATCCGGTATTTGCTGATCAGCTCGAAACGATCGGAGACGATGCACGAACCGTTATCGAACTATCACTGGCAGACGAACCCGAACAGGCTCATGAAACACTCTCTTCCGTCCGGGAAGCGATTAACCAGATCGATCAAGAGCTGTATGATCGGGAGGAGAAGAATTCGTACCGATATGGGAGAGTGTTACAGCAGGTACATCGAACTGCCGAGAATGGAATCAATATCGCAGAAGCGATAACTGAATCTTCACCCGAAAACTAACCACTGGCTAGCGCATATCTCCGGGTGCTCTTCGGAAGCAGATTGTTAGTCGGATGGATCTGGCGCTGTCAGTAACCCACGACTTCAGTCGTGGGCTTCCTCCTTGCATCTCTGTGAAGTGAGCAGATTCTTCACTGATTCCAGCGTGAAACAAACGAAGTCGCCGTGCTGCATCTATCCTCTATATTCAGCAGGCTTCTCTTGACAGCTATCGGATGAATTGATTCCTGCGCCGTTACCTACTTGCCCTACACGTAACGCACGGTCATTTTCGCGTTGCTCCCCGTCAAGAGCCATCGCTTCGCGAACTCACTCACGCTCGTCGGACTCCGGGAAGATCTTCCCCGGATTCAGCGTCCCCGTCGGATCGAGCGCGTCCTTGACCCGGCACATCGCGTCGACCGCACCCGACCCGTGTTCGGCCTCGAGGTACTCCCGTTTGCCCTGGCCGATGCCGTGCTCGCCGGTTGCCGTGCCGCCGAACTCAAGGGCGCGCTCGACGATCGCGTCGTAGACCTCCCCTCCGAGTTCGATCTGGGCGGGGTCGTCGCGGTCGACGAGGACGGAGTAGTGGAGGTTGCCGTCGCCGGCGTGGCCGAAACAGGGGATCAGCAGGTCGTGTTCCTCGGCGAGGCGCCTGGTTTCGCGAACGATGTCGGGATAGGCGCCGATCGGGACCGTCACGTCGCCGGGGTGAAGGGGCTCGAGATCCGCGTCGTAGGTCGCCACGGCGTAGGCCAGTTCTCGCCGGGCGCGCCAGAGTTCGTCCATCTCGGCGTCGTCGGCGCTCGTCTCGAAGCGGGCGACGTCGCGGGCCTCGAAGATCGTCCGGCAGAGGTCGATCTCCTCGTCGACGCCGTGGTTGGCGTGGAACTCGAGGAAGACCATCGGCGCGTCGGGGAGGTCGGTTCCCAGGTAGGCGTTTGCCATCCGCGCGCTCAGTTCGTCGACGAGTTCGATCCGGGCGACGTCGACCTCGGTTCGGACGGCCTCGGAGACCGCCGCGGTCGCGTCCTCGAGCGTCTCGAAGATCGCCCGTCCGCCCCGGATCTGCTCGGGTCGGCCCGCGAGTTCGAGCGTCGCCTCGGTGACGACCCCGAGGGTGCCCTCGCTGCCGACGAGCAACTCGGTGAGGTTGTAGCCGCTCGAGGTCTTGATCGCCCGCGAGCCCGTCTCGACGACGGTGCCGTCGGCCAGCACGGCCTCGAGTCCGAGCACCCAGTCGGCGACCTCGCCGTACCGGACCGTCTGCATCCCGCTGGCGTCGGTCGCGATCATTCCGCCGATCGTCGAGATGTCGCCCGACGACGGTAAGGGCGGGAAGAACAGGCCGTCGCCGGCGACGCGTTCGTCGACCGCCGAGCCGATGATCCCCGGCCCGACGTCGATCTGGAAGTCGTCGGGCCGGTACTCCCGGACGTCGTCCATGCGGGTGAGGTCGAGGCTGATCCCCCCGCGGGCGGGGACGGCGTTACCCTCGAGGCCCGTCCCTGCGGCGTACGGCGTCACCGGGACCCCGCGTTCGGTCGCCGCCGCGAGGACCGTCGAGACGTCGTCCGTACTCTCGGGCCAGACGACGGCGTCGGGGGTGACGCCCTCGCCGAGTTGCTCCGCGCCCCAGTCGGCGGCGTGGCTGTCGCGGTGTCCGTCGGCGAACGAGAGCTGATCGTCCTCGAGGGGGAGGGCCTCGAGAAACGAACAGTCGTGTGTCATACGGGCACATCGTTTACGACTCGTATCAACGTTGGCCCCGCTTTCGGGAGACGAAGGGCCCGAGGGCCGGGACAACGGTGATCGGGCTCGAGCCCGTTCGGTCGATCGTGACCGACGCGCCGGACGCTCCCGCCGAAGAGTCGCTCGAGGAGCGCCTCGAGGCGCTTCGCGACCGTCTCGAGGCGACCGCCGAGGTACCGCTCGATCCGCGGACGAACCGCTGGCTCGGCGAGGCGGAGGCCGTCGCCCGGGACGCCGCGGCGGACGACGTCGATCCGGAGACGGCCCGCGATCGCGTGCGTCAGGTCCAGCGGCTGCTCTCGGAGGTCGAGGACCCCGACCGCGAGGACGCGGCCGCACACCTCACGGCGGCCCGCGAGCTGTGTGCGGACGTGCTGTCGTCGTGACTGACGCGAGCGTCCGCGTCCCCGGCCGCGGGACGGAACGATGCGCTCCTCGCACGCGTCCCGAAGACGAACGAGCCGGTGCGGCTCGAGAGGGAACGCGCCGCACCGTTAAGCCAATAGGTGACGCGGTCAGTGGTGACAGGTATGCATCGAGGATCACCGCGGAGGCGAGCGGCGTGAACGCACGGCTGGACCTGCTCGTTCGGCTCGGCGACTACGACCGACCGCAGGACGTCGCCGACCGGGCCGTCCGGGCCGAGCAGTTGGGGTTCGACCGCATCTCGACGGGCGAGACGACGGGATGGAACATCGTCCCGGCGCTGACGCTGATCGCCGACCGGACCGACGAACTCGGGATCTCGAACGACGTGATCTCGCCGTTCGGGCGGTCCCCGGCGCTGCTGGCCCAGACCGCGCTGGCGCTGCACGACGCCTCGGAGGGCCGATACCGGCTCGGACTCGGGCCGAGCTCGCCCGCGATCACCGAACGCTGGCACGGCGAGTCGTTCGACCGCCCGCTGCGGCGCACCCGGGAGGCGATCGAGATCGTCAGGGGGGTCTACGAGGACGGCACCCCGGCCTACGAGGGCGAAATCTTCGAGATCGCTGGCCTCAACTACGAGCGTGAGCTCCCCGAGCGCCCGCCGCCGATCGACATCGCCACCCTGGGACCGACGGCCACCGAGATGGCGGGGCGGTTCGGCGACGGCTGGGCGCCCCAGCTGTTCACCGGGTCGGGCCTCGAGGATCGGCTCGAGGACCTCCGCCGGGGCGCCGAGCTGGCCGACAGGGACCCGGACGAACTCCGCGTGAGCCCGATCGTCCGCGGAATCGCCTCGGAGGACCGCGAGCGCGCTCGCGAGCACGCCCGCAAGACCGTCGCCTTCATGCTAGGCGCCTACGGGCCCTACTACGGCGACTCCGTGGCCGAGCAGGGGTACCCCGACGTCGTCGCCGACGTCCGCGAGGCCTGGGAAGACCGGGACACCGACGCGATGGCCGCGCGGCTCCCCGACGAGGTCCTCGACGAGCTGGCGCCCGCGGGGACCCCCGAGGAGGTCCGCGAGTGGGTCCGCGAGTACGCCGCGATCGACGGCGTCGACGCCGTTCGGTTCGGCTTCGTCGACGGGATGACCGACGCGGAGAAGGAGACGACGATGGAAGCCCTCGCCGAACTCGCGTAACGCTACGGCTCGAGGACGAGCTTGCCGAACACGCTCTCGTTCATCACGTCCCGCTGGGCCTGCGCGGCCTCCTCAAGGTCGTAGCTGCGCTCGAGTTCGATCGAGAGCCGTCCGGTCTCCATGAGGTGGGCCACGCCCCGCAGCGGAACCCGCAGGTCGGGCGTGTTGAACATGCTCATGAACTGGTAGCTGACGTCCTTCGAGCGGGCCGCGCCGTCGTTCGTGAACGCGGGGTCGGGGCTGTTCTCGCCGATGCCGACGACCCGACAGCCCGTCGCCGCGACGTCGGCGTCGAACTGGAGGTAGTCGTCCAGCCGGTGGTCGAGGATCGCATCGACGCCGCCGTCGCTCTCCTCGAGGACGGCGTCGGCGAGGTCGTCGCGGCCGTAGTCGAACACGGCGTCGGCGCCCAACTGCGCGAGGGCGTCGCGGTACCGCTCGGAGGCGGTCGTCAGCACTCGGGCGCTGACGGCGTCGGCGATTTGGACGGCCGCGTGGCCGACGCCGCCGGAGCCGCCGTGGACGAGACACGCCTCGGCGGGCTCGAGGTCGGCGTGGTCGATCAGCGCGCGCCAGGCGGTGACGCCGACGACCCCGGCGGCGCCCGCCTCGCGGGCGTCGGCGCCGTCCGGGAGGTGGACGACCCGATCCGTGGGCACCGCCGCGTACTCGGCGTAGGAGCCCTGGGAAGAGGCGTTCCCGATCCCGGTACCGTAGACGCGGTCGCCCGTGGCGAAGTCCTCGACTCCGTCGCCCGTCTCGGCGACTGTTCCGGCGAAGTCGACCCCCGGGGTGAACGGGACGTCGACGGGTTCGTAGGAGCCGTCGCGGAAGTAGGTGTCGACGGGGTTGACGCCCGCCGCCTCGACCTCGACGAGCAGCTCTCCGGGGCCGGGTTCGGGTCGGTCGATCTCCTCGACGTGCAGTACGTCCGGTCCGCCGTGTTCCGAGAGTCGGACGGCTCGCATGGTGATCGTGACCACGACGCGAGGCGCAAAAAGGTGCGTCATTCCGAACGATCGGTCCGTCGAGGCAAGTGTTTCCTCGGATCGACACATTGAGAGTCCCCACCGACGAACGTCCCGTCGATGTTGAACACGCTGTTGCACACCGGTTCCGAACACCCCGACCTCCTCTGGATCGTCCTGCCGAGCCTCCTCTCGTTCGTCGCGGGGCTGAGCGCCGGCGCGTTCTCCGACCGCGTTCGAGGTTGGCTCCGACCGCGCCGCGAGGCGTCGAACGACTGAACCGATCCGGACCGTCGGATCGCCACCGGCCGCCCCGTTCCGGTTTCGAGCCGAGCGCCGGCGGCCGGGCGACTACCTGACCGCTCGCGTCGCGTCGTCGATGATCTCGAGGGCCTCCTTCAGTTCTTCCGTACTCGTGGCGTAGGAGAGGCGGGCGTACCCCTCGCCGTTGGCGCCGAAGGCGTCCCCAGGGACGACCACGACATCGCGATCCAGCACCTCCTCGCACCAGCCCTCGGGCACCTTCGGCATGACGTAGAACGCCCCGGACGGCGTGGGAACCTCGAGACCTGCGTCCTCGAGGCCGTCGACGACCAGATCGCGGCGCTCCTCGAAGGCCGCGACCATCTCCTCGACGGGCTCCTGGGGGCCCGTCAGCGCGGCCTCGGCGGCATATTGGGCGGGCGCGGAGGCGCAGGCCTGGGCGTACTGGTGGACCCGCAGCATCCGTTCGATGCGACGGTTGGAGCCGACGACCCAGCCCAGCCGCCAGCCCGTCATCGAGTACGTCTTCGAGCAGGCGCTGACGACGACGACGTTGTCGGTCTCGGCGAACTTCAGCGGCGAGTGGTGCTCGCCCTCGAAGACGATCCGTTCGTACACCTCGTCGGAGAGACAGAGGACGTCGTGCTCGTCGGCGATGCGGGCGAACTCGCGCATGTCGGCCTCGCTTTGAACCGCGCCCGTCGGGTTCGCGGGGCTGTTGACGACGAAGGCCGCGGTCTCGTCGGTGATCGCGTCCTCGACGGTCGCGGGATCGAGCGTGAGGTCGTCACGCAGTCCGACGGGTTTGGGCGTCCCGCCCGCGATGTTGGTCAGCGCGTCGTAGGAGACGAATCCGGGATCGGGGAAGATCACCTCCTCGCCGGGGTCGACGTGGGCCTCGAGCGCGAGGTGTAACGCCTCGCTGCCCCCCGAGGTGGCGACGACGTCGGCGGGGTCGACGTCGATCCCGTACTCCCGATCGTACTTCGTCGCGATCGCCTCGCGAAGCGACCGCGTCCCCTTGTTCGAGGTGTAGGCGTCCGTTCGTCCGGCTTCGATCGCCTCGATCGCCCCGCGGCGGGCGTGGGCGGGCGTCGGAAAGTCCGGCTGGCCGAGGCCGAGGTTGATCGCGTCCTCGCCGGCGGCCTCGAACACTTCGCGGATACCGCTGATTGACACCTGCCCGACGCGGGCTGCAAACTCCGTCATGCCTACACCGGCGCGGGCGATCCCGATAACTCTTGATGTGTTCTCGCCTCGCGGTCGCCGCGCCGGCGACGGGGCGAGGCGGTATCCGAGACCCTCGTCGCCGAGTAGCTTTATTTCGCTCCGGGGCGTACTGTCTGCGGATCGACAGCTCGGGCGGAACGCCCGACACCGCCGTCGGCCCGCTATAGCATGAACTACAAGGAATTCGTCGGACAGGTCCAGCACAGACTCGAGTTCGCGCAGTTCGGCCAGGCCGTCCGGGCGACGCGGGCGGTGTTGACGACGCTCGGCGAGCGGCTCCCGGAGGGGGAAGCGACCGACCTCGCCAGCCCGCTGCCGATGGAGATCGACCGCTACCTGACGGCGGCCCAGCACGGCCAGCGGTTCGACTACCAGGAGTTTCTCGACCGGGTCGCCGAACGCGAGGGCGTCGACCGCGCCGACGCCAACTACCACGCCCAGCAGCTCCTGACCGTCGTCGCCGAGGACGTCCCCGCAGGCAACCTCGAGAAGGTCCGCAACAACTTGCCCGAGGAGTTCGACCCGCTGTTCGAGTTGCTCGAGGCGACCGAGGAGTGATCCGCGGCTCACCGGCGTGCCCGAACGTACTGAACGGTCGCGGCGACCGCGGCGAGCAGCGACGGGATCTCGTAGGGTCGGGCGTGCAGGGTCGACGCTGCGGCCGCGACGAACAGCGCGTCCACGAGGACGGCGTCCCCGACGCGGGATCGCCCCCGTCCGGGGGGTCGACGGGATCGGTCCCGACGACGAGTTCGCCCCGCTCGAGCTGGTCGAAGACGGAATCGAACCGGGCCGGGTCCATACGCGGCCTTCGAATCCCGACTACAGGTATATCAGAGATCTGGTAACGAAACGGATCGTCCGCGAGCCGTTCCGCCGTTTCCGTGTTCCAGCATCCTGGAAAGAGACGCCGTGAATATAGCGGTCGACCCCGTTCGGTCGCGTATGTACGATCGACTACTGCTGCCAACCGACATGAGCGCCGGAATCGACCGCGCCGTCGACCACGCGATCGACGCCGCCCGGCGGTACGACGCCGAACTCCACGTCCTCTATGTCGCCGACGCCTACAGCTCCTACCCCGGCGACGAGTACGTCCACGAGTTCGAGGGGTTAGAGAGCGCCTTAGAGCAGGCGGGGCAGGACGCGGTCGCGGGGATCGTCGATCAGGCCGAAGAGGCCGGCGTCGAGACGACCGAGGTCGTGCGCCACGGCGTCCCCCACGAGGAGATCCTCGAGTACGGCGACGAGGCCGACATCGGACTCACGGTGGTCGGCTCGAAGAACCGTTCGGGCGAGTACCGACGGCTGCTCGGGAGTGTTCGAAAATCCGTTGGATTTTCGAGCCAGTCAGAACGCGTCGCGTTCTGACGACGTGGCCGAACGGGTCGTGAACCTATCCGAACGCCCGGTGACGGTTGTCAAGTCCCCGGTCGACGAGTAGCGGGCCCCGATCAAGTCGCACGTCGATTCTCTACGCGGCGCTCGCAAATCGCGGAGCGAACACGGCACTCACCGTTCCGACTCGGTTACGCCGAGCATGCTGGCGACCGGTCTCGCGAAGCCCGCTTCGACGACGACAGTGACGAGAATAACGAGAAAGACGGTGCCGAGCAGCAAGTGCGCTCCCGAAGGGTCGGACGGAGGCGCCTCCGTCCGCAGCCGGACGGCGAACAGCGTCGCGACCGACGCCGGGATGATCCCCCGCGGACCGACGAAGCTCATAAACGCCCGTTCGCTCGTCGTGAAGCTGACCCCGGCCGTCGAGACGAAGACGGCCAGCGGACGGATCACGACCATCAGGACCGCGACGACCGCGAGCCCGGCGACACCCAGTGCGAGGAGCTCCGCGAACTCGAGCAACGCCGCGAGCGTGATGAAGACGAACGAGAGGACCAGAAACGTCACATCCCGTATGAACTGCAGGATCTCCTCCTGATCGGGCAGTTCGAGGCTTCCAAGGGTGAATCCCGCAGTGGCGGCGGCCACGATCCCGGCCTCCGAGAACACCGAGTCAGCGGCGGCGAACGCGACGACGGCACCGGCCAGCGCGAGCAACCGGGCCGTCTGCGGCGCGGTCTCCGGTGGGTGTTCGACCTGTGTGAGGAGGTACCAGACGACCCCAGCGACCACGAGTCCGACGATCACTCCCGTCGCGAGACGCTGGACGAAGAGCCACACGTACCCGCCCGGCGAGAGGTGCCGGGCCGTCATGGCTTTGAAGAGGACGACCGCCAGCACCGCGGCCGTGACGTCGTTTACGATCCCTTCGACTTCGAGCGTCGTGGCGACCTCCTCGCGGACG
Source organism: Natronococcus sp. JC468 (assembly GCF_012163165.1). Lineage (NCBI taxonomy): Archaea > Methanobacteriati > Methanobacteriota > Halobacteria > Halobacteriales > Natrialbaceae > Natronococcus > Natronococcus sp. JC468. The sequence goes on along the minus strand of NZ_JAAVUO010000019.1, from coordinate 53,707 downwards.
GGAACCACCGCGAGAATCGGCGCGATGACCGTCGGCCCGGTGGCGACCAGCAGCGCGCCGACGAGAAACGCGATGTCCCAGCTCGCTCCCAGCAGGAGGCCCACGGTCAGACTCGTCCCGACGAACGCGATGACCGCTCCGATCGTGATCATCCGGCTGACCACCTTCGACGCCTCCCGGATGGCCCCGTACTCGAGGCGAAACGTACCCTCGAAGATGATGATGGCGACGCTCACGCCGACGATGGTCGAGAGCGCATCGCCGACGACGTCGGGCGGTATCAACTCGAGGCCCTCGGGACCGATGGCGACGCCCGTGAAGATGAAAAACAACACGCTCGGCACGCGGTACTTCGCGGCGAGAAACTGCGCCGCCACACCGAGGCCGACGATGGCCGCGATAAGGGCGACGACGTCGAGGCTGACGTGAATGGACACCGGTTCATCGACCTCCGGGACGGGGAGGACAACCATCCGTACGCCACGCGCCGGACAAGCTACGGTTCCACGGGTAGTTCCCGACCCAGACGACTTCCATGCAACGTGCTCCCACACCCAGTCACAAATATCCGCAGACTCGGCGGCAGCTGACTGCTCTCGAGTGTCGCCGGTGTCGGACCGAGAGTCGGTCGGACCCACATCGGTCCGTAACAGGCAGGAGAAGTGGATACCGACTGCTTCGACTGAATCGCCTCGCACTCGCGGTGGCGTGTACTGGCTGGCGGCGAGCAACGAGCGAGCCGTCAGCTAACACTGTGCGAGGTCTTCGAGAGTAGCGCGGGACCGACAGTCCCGCGTACCCTGCGAACGGGCACTCCGTGCCCGTGAGCAAATAACACGAGCGAACGGCTTGGCAGAGCGTGCTCTGCCAGTGGATGAACGAGCGACTGAAAGGAGTGAGTGAATCGGCTGGGGAGGGCGTGGCAATCCCGCGTGTTCGTGTAAGCAGGACTGCTCCCGTGAGAACTCTCGCGAAATCCCCCGCCCTTTCAGTCCCACCCAGTGGCGGTTGACCGGTGCTGCAGACTCGAGGCCGGACGCTCCATACGCACTCTGTACGTAACGAACCGGGCGATTCGTATTCACGACCCCACACTGAGTGTCGACCGAGGACGGGTCACGAGAGCGACCCCGTTTTCGCGTTCGGTCGTCGAGCCGAACGCTTAGGGGTCGGCGAACCGACGGTATCGCTATGGACCACGAACGGCTCCGGGCGGACATTCCGGCCCTCGAGCGCGCCAGCTACTTCAACACGGGCGCGGGCGGACCGAGCCCCCGGCGCGTCGTCGAGGCCGCCGAGTCGGCCCTCGAGGACCACGAGTACGAGGCGCCCGTCGAGGACGGGATGTACGTCGCGGCCGGGGAGAGCCACGAGGCGACGAAACCCGCCGTCGCCGACCTGCTGGGCGCGAGCGAGGACGAGATCGCGCTCACCCAGAGCACGACCGACGGGATCAACCGCGTCGCCGGGGCGGTCGACTGGGACGAGGGCGACGTCGTCGTTCGGACCGACCTCGAGCACCCCGCCGGGATCCTCCCCTGGCGCCGGCTCGAGCGCGAGTGCGGCGTCGAGGTTCGCGTCCTCGAGACCGAGGACGGGCGGGTCGACCTCGACGACGTCAAGCGAGCCGTCGCGGACGCGACGCTGTTCGAGTTCAGCTCGATCACCTGGACCCACGGGACCCGGCTTCCGGTCGGCGAACTCGTCGGGATCGCCCGGGACGCGGGCGCGACGGCGCTGGTCGACGCCGTCCAGTCGCCCGGCCAGACCGCAGTCGACGTCCGCGAGTGGGGCGCCGACCTCGTCGTCGGCGCGGGCCACAAGTGGCTGCTGGGACCGTTCGGCGCGGGATTTCTGTACGTCCGCGAGGGGGTCGAGGACGACTACGTCCCGAGCGCGATCGGGTATCGCAGCGTCGTCGACCCGGGCGAACCCGACTACGAATACGCCCCCGGCGCGGGACGGTTCGAGGTCGGGACGACCAGTCCGGCGACCGACGCCGGGCTCCGGGAGGCGATCGCCCTCCACCGGGAACTGGGCGCCGACGCGATCGAGTCCCGCATCGAGACGCTTACCGACCGCCTCAAGGACGGGCTGGCCGAGGACCGACTGCTGAGTCCGCGTTCCTTCGAGTCCGGGCTCGTCACCGTCGACGTCGACGACCCCGAGGCGACGGTCGAACGACTCGCCGACCGGGACATCGTCGTCCGCTCGCTCCCCTATCCGGAGGCGATCAGGATCTCGGTCCACGCGTTCAACACGCGCGATGAGATCGACGGCCTGCTCGAGGCGCTGTAGCGGTCACTCGAGGGCGGCGTCGTCGGGGTCGCGAGCGACGACGACGGGCGTCGGCGAGCGACGGACGACGTTCTCGGCGACGCTGCCGAGCAACACCCGGGAGATCCCCTCGCGGCCGTGGCTGCCCATGACGATCACGTCGTACCCCTCCTTCTCGGCGTACTCGACGATCCGATCTTCCGGCTGTCCGGTGCGGATCTCGGTGTCGATCTCGCGGTCGCGCTCCGCAGCGAGTTCGCGGGCGCCCTCGAGGATCTCCTCGGCGTACTCGCGGGCCTTCTCGGTGGTCGGCAGCCGGACCTCGGGGCCTTCGAAGGCCTCCCAGTACCCCTCCGGGATCTGGATGACGTGGAGCGCGGTGACGTCGGCGTCGGGGAACGTCTCGAGGGCGAACTCGAGGGCGGTCGCCGAGGGCGGCGAGCCGTCGTAGGGGACGAGGATGCGGTCGTTCATGTCGAGCGTCGACGCTACGCCGTCCCGCCGCATAGTGGTATCTACCGGTATCGATACCGACACGTTCGATCACGGCCGGCGGCGCGGTCGCCGACCGATCGGCGCCGGAGTCGACACGAGTCTTCCGGGCGGGACCGAAGGGGTACCGTTTTCCCGTCGGCTACGGACGGTGTTGGTCCCCGACGCCGGCCCGTCCCACCGAGCTACCGAACGATCGTCACCGGAACCGGCGCCCGGCGGGCGACCGTCTCCGCCACGCTGCCGAGCAGGATTCGGGAGACCCCCTCTCGGCCGTGACTCCCGACGACGACGTGATCGACGTCTTCAGTCTCCGCGTACTCGAGGATCGTCCGGGAGACGCCACCGACCTCGACGGCGGTCTCGAACGCGATCGACTCGAGGACGCCGGCCTCCCGGAGGCGTTCGCGGGCGTCCTCGCAGAGTTCCTCGCCGCGTTCGCGGGCGCGGTCGAGCGCCTTGGGGTCGTAGTAGTAGCCGCCGCCCGCGTACGATCCCGGATCGGGATCGACGACGTGGAGCACGGAGATCCGGTCGCCCGCGTAGTTCTCGGCGGCGTGATCGAGCGCGGCCCACGACGACTCCGACCCGTCCAGCGGAACAAGCACGTGTTTCATGCTCGAAGCGACGGGGGCCGAACGGAAATGAGTCCGTGACGGTTCCCGGGGAGAAGGAACCGCTGGAGCCGAGTTCGCGCGCGCGTCGGACCGTCCGTCGCAGATTTCGGCCGCCAGCGGATCGTTCGCTCCCCCGAACCGTCACCGACCGGTGAACTACGATTATGTGTCTCTCCGGCGTAGGTTCGGCGATGTTCGACAGGATCCTGGTTCCGGTGGACGGCTCCAAGCACTCCAGACGAGCGCTGTCGGTCGCCGCGACCGAGTTCGAGACGGACGAGATCGTCGTCCTGCACGTCCTCGACCCGTTCCGAGTCGCCTCGACGACCGAGGAGGCGGTCTGGAACAGCGACTACATGGACGAGCGCGAACGGGAGGCCGAGGACCTCCTCGAGGAGTACGCCGCGCTCGGTCGGGAGTACGACGTCCCGGTCCGGACCGAACTCGCGCGGGGTTCCCCGGCGCGGGCGATCGTCGGTATGATCGACGAGTTCGACGTCGATCACGTCGTCGTCGGCAGCCGCGGCCGATCGGGAATCGGCCGCGTGCTGTTGGGAAGCGTCGCCGAGACCGTCGCGAAGCGGTCGCCGGTCTCGGTGACGATCGTTCGCCCCGAGGAGTAGCGCCGCGCCGGACTACGGCTCCGAGGGAACCTCCGTGCGCCCCGACAGCGTCTCGGGCTCGAGCTGGAAGTCCCGGAACCGCAGCTCCTCGCGGGGTTGCTCGAAGACGTCGATCTCGGGGATCGAGATCCCCCACATCCCCTGCACCGTCGTCGACTCGTACGACGCCTCCTCGACCGCCTCGAGCCGCCCCGTCGCGACGGCGCTGCGCCAGCCGTCGTCGGTTTCCCGGTACGTGACGAACGACACCGGACGGTCGACGAGCTCGGCCTTTCTGCCCTCCGGTGGCAGCGAGAGGCGAAAGTAGAAGGCCTCGAGGTCCTCGTTGTAGCCGTAGGAGACGGGGATCGAGGCCGGCGCGGCGTCGGCGCCGAACGAGAGGACGCCCGTCCCGCCCCGTCCGAGAAATCGGTTCAGCTCGGACTCGCTCAGCTCGAGCCAGCGTTCGTCTGCCATACACGACCGCACGGCTCGTGTGGAGAAAATACCCCACCACGACGACCCGAACGGTTCGCTCGCGGAGAACGCGGTCGATTCCGGCGGCGGCCGACCGCCCCTCGAGTTTATCGTCTGGGCCGTGGACGGGCGGGTATGACGTTCGTCGTCCCGTTCGACGGATCGGAACTCGCGGCAGCCGCGCTCGTCCGCGCGCTCGAGTACGGACGCGCCCTCGGCGAGGAGGTCGTCGCGGTCAGCGTCGTCCCCGAGCGGAAACGCTACGCGGTGGAGAAGGGATGGATCGACGACGACGAGCCGTTCGACCCCGAGCGGATCGTCGCCGACCTCCGGGAGCGCGTCCGCGAACTGGCGCCGGAGGCGTCGTTCGAGGCCGAGCGCATCCGGGAGTTTCCGCCCGAGGACCGCCTGGCGACCCACATCGAACGACTCGTGCTCGAGCACGACCCCGGGGTCGTCTTCCTCGGCAGCGACAACGTCGGCCGCGTCGTGACGCCGCTGACCAGCGTCGGCGTGCACCTCGCGGCCGAGGACGCCTACGACGTGTTCGTCGTCCGCCACCCCTCGCCGCCGACGGTCGCGGGGATCGAGCCCCACGAAGCGTTCTACGAGACGGAAGAGTGATCGCGATGCGCCAGCGCGACGTGGGGCCGTCGGTGGTCCAGTTCGGCGACCGCGCCGCGGTCGCCGTCACCTGACGGTCAGGACCGGTCGCGTGGTCCGTCGCAGGACGCGGGCGGTCGTGCTCCCGAGCAGGTCGCCCGTCGCGCCGCCGCGACCCCGCGTCCCCATCGCGATCAGGTCGGCCTCGACCCCCGCGGCGTACTCGAGGAGTTCCTCGTCGGGCGCGCCCCGGAGGACGTCGGTCTTCGCCGTCAACCCCCGCTCGCGGGCGTCCTCGGCGACGGCCTCGACGGCGTTTTGGCCGCCCTCCTTCAACAGCCCGACCACGCTCCGGGAGGTCTCCTCGAGATCGTAGCTGGTCGTGTCGACCACGTAGGGGACGTAGACGGACGCGCCGTAGATCTCGGCGAACTTGAGGCCGCGCTCGGCGGCGCGTTCGGCGGCGTCGCTGCCGTCGGTGGGAATCACGACGCGGTCGTACGAGATCGCGTCGACGGACTGGCCGTCCTCGGACGGAACGGCTATCACGGGGACGTCCGCCCGCTCGATCACGCGCCCGACGGTGCTCCCGAGCCGGACGTCGGGTCGATCGCGGGTGGCCATCACGATCAGGTCGACGTCCTCGGCGGTCGCGTACTCGAGGACGGACCGGTGCGGCGCCCCCTCACGGACGGCGCGGGTCGCCTCCAGGCCGAGATCGGTGGCGTGGCCCCTGACCCGGGCGGTCGCCTGCCGACTCCGCTTTTCGGCCCGTCGGCGGAGTTCGTCGCGGCGCTTCCGATCGAGGCCGACGGGTTCGTCGCCGGTGTCGACGACCGAGAGGACGTGGATCGTCGCGCCGAAGCGTCGGGCGAACTCGAGTGCGCGATCGACCGCGCGTTCGGAGCCTGAACTGCCGTCGATCGGGAGAAGGATCGTCGAGTACATCCGAACCGTCACGTCCTACGTCGCCAGGATACAAGAAACGCTACCGGCCGAGCGACGGTCCGGTCCCCGTCCGCGCCCCGACCTATTTGCTCCGCGGCCGCGTCGGGGAGCACCATGTCCGCCCCCAGGTTCGGCCACGTCGGTCCCGCCGATCTCGCGCTGTTTACCGATCGGTACGAGCTGACCATGATGCAGGGGTACCACGAGACGGATCACGACCCGCTCGCGACGTTCTCGGTGTACTTCCGATCGTTGCCGTCGGATCGTGGCTACGCCGTCGCCGCGGGCCTCGAGCAGGTGCTGGCGGCCCTCGACGCACTCGCGTTCGGCGACGACGCGCTCGCCTTCCTCGCCGAGCAGGGGTTCGACGACGACTTCCTCGCCGAACTGGAGTCGTTCTCCTTTCCCGGCGAGATCCGCGCGCTGCCCGAGGGGACGCTCGTCTTCCCGAACGAACCACTCCTCGAGGTGACCGCGCCGCTTTTCGAGGCCCAGTTGCTCGAGACGCTGGTGCTCAACCAGGTCGGCTACCAGACGCTCGTGGCGACGAAGGCCGCGCGGATGGCCGACGTCGTCGCCCGTCACGGCGACGATCAGGATCTGGTCGACTTCGGCTCCCGGCGGGCACACGGCGTCGATGCGGGGCTCAAAGCCGCCAGGGCCGCCTACGTCGGCGGCTTCGACGGCACCTCGAACGTGCTGGCCGGCGAGCGGTTCGGGGTGCCGACGTACGGGACGATGGCCCACTCCTGGGTCCAGAGCTTCGAGACCGAACGCGAGTCGTTCGAGGCGTTCGCCGACAGCTACGGCGACGACGCGATCTACCTCGTCGACACCTACGACACGGTGACGGGAGCCGAGCGCGCGGTCGCCGTCGCCGACGAACGCGACGTCCGGCTGGGCGGGGTGCGCCTCGACTCGGGGGATCTAGTCGAACTCTCGAAGGCGGTCGACGACATCGTCGGCGACGCGGGCATCGTCGTCTCCTCGAGCGTCGACGAGTTCTTCCTTCGCGAGTTCTTCGACGCGGGCGGCGTCGCGACCGCGTTCGGTCCCGGGACGGCCCTGACGACGAGCAAGGACGCCCCCAGCAGCGGCGTCGTCTACAAACTCACCGCCGTCGAGCGCGACGGCACCCTCGAGCCGAGCATGAAGCTCTCGCCGGGGAAGGTGACCTACCCCGGGCAGAAGGAGACCTACCGGGTCGAGCGGGACGGCTCGTTCGTTCGGGACGTCCTCGCGACGCGCGACGAGTCGGTCGAGGGGCGACCGCTGCTCGAGACGGTCGTCGAGGACGGCTCGCTCGTCGCCGATCCGCCGACCCTCTCCGAGGCCCGCGAGCGAACGCGGCGTCAGCTGGAGTCCCTCCCCAAGCGCTATCGACGCGTCACCGACCCCGATACCTACGAGGTCCGGATCAGCGACGGGCTCGAGGCGCTCGAACGGCGCACGAAACGGGATCTTATCGACCGTGAACGGTGAGAAGCGACGGGACCCGCCCCCGCACCGCTCCCGCGGTGACGGTCGGCACGGGAGCTCCCGGCGGTCTCACCCGCCCGTCTTTCGGCCGGTGAGCTCGTCGATCTCGAGTTCGTACACCGACCACTCGAGCGCGTCGAGGTCCTCGTCGAAGATCCGCGGCTTTCCGAACCGCTCGCGCACCGTCGCCTCGTCGAACGCCTCGAGTTCCGCGTCGGACAGCTCGCGCATCGGTCCGACGGCGACGACGCTCCAGGACTCGTCGGGCGGGTCGTCGGCGTACAGCAGCACGCAGGCCTCGGTCGTGTCGTCGACGTAGGAGAGCTTCTTGCTCTCCCCGTCGTCAGTGAGCCGAACGAATACCGCCCCGTCCTCGTAGTGGATCCCGACCGGAACCGCGTAGGCGGCTCCCGCACTCGCCAGCGCGAGCACCCCGGTCTCGGTCGTCTCGAGGGCCTCGCGGACCTCCGAGTCGGTCATCCCGAACGTGTACACGTACCCGATTCTATCGAACGACATACGGGACGTACGCGTCGCTACCGCATGAATGACTCCCGCGTCGCGGGTTCCTCGCTCGGTTCGCTTCGATCCCCGGTCAGATATCCGCGCGTCGGAACAGCAGCTGGCTCGCGACCAGCAACGCGACGGTCATCCCGACGAGGACGACGACGCCGACGGGGTCGAACGTCCCGTCGAGCAGGATCTCGTTGGGGTCGTAGTACCGCATCGGAGCGACCGCGCCGAGCTCCGCGTAGTCGGTTTCGACCAGCAGCGACTCGACGAGAAACAGCGCGAACGTCGCGCCCAGGGCGGCTCGCTGGGCGACCCCCACGCGGTCGAAGACGACCGAGCACACCAGCCCGATCCCGGCGCAGGCGAAGAGGTAGGGGATCGACAGCAGGTGGACGGCGACGACGTCGGCGACGGCCAGGGGTTCGTCGATCAGCCGACTCCCGACGAGGAGGACGATCGGGGTGAGGAGGTTGACGACGACGATCGGGACGCCGACGGCGAGGAACTTCTCGGCGACGAGCCGGGCCCGGGAGATCGGCATCGCCAGCAGCGTGTCCATCCGCCCCCGGTCGACGTCGTCGGCGATCGTCCCCGCGGCGACGTAGGCGACGTACAGCCCCAGCAGGACGATCCAGCCGAACGTGTACAGCTCGAACGCGAGAAAGCCCTCGAGCGACGTCATCGTCTCGATGCGAAACACCCGGAGCATCTCCTCGGGGTAGGCCTCGAGCAGTTCGTCCCCGCCGAAGGCGCCGCTGAACGAGGGGTAGACCCAGACGACCATCGCCGCCAGCAACGCCATCCCGATCGAGAGGTAGACGCTCCCCTTGAGCCGGTTGCGCCCCTCGTAGCGGGCGATCTCAAACACCGTCCGCCCCCCCGTAGAACCGCATGAAGACGTCCTCGAGGGGCGCCTCCTCGATCGAGAGGTCGATCAACTCGTACTCGCCGAGCCGATCGAGGACGGCGTTGATGTCGCCGGTAAAGGTAAAGAGACACTCCGTGAAGGCGGTCGACGGGTCGACGCCGTCGACGTCGTCTGCGACGCTCGTCTCGAGGTCGTGGACTCCCTCGATCCCGAGCGCGTCGGTCGGGATCGGCTCGGCGCTGCGGATCCGGATCACCTTCCCGCTGCGTCGCAACAGGGCGTCGACGGGCTCGATCGTGACGAGTGCGCCCTCGCGGATGATCCCAACCCGATCGCACAGGCGTCGGACCTCGCTCAGGTTGTGCGAGGAGAAAAACACCGTCGCGCCCCGCTGGCGTTCCGCGCGGAGGAAGTCGGCGAAGCGCTGGCGCATCAGCGGATCGAGCCCGTTGGTCGGCTCGTCGAGGATCGCCAGGTCCGGGTCGTGCATGAACGCCGTCACGATGCCGAGCTTCCGGGCGTTGCCCTGGGAGTACTCGCGGACGCGGCGATCGAGTGGCGGGTCGAACAGCTCGAGCAGTTCCGCGCGTCTGCTGTCGCCTTTGATGGCGGCGTGCAGATCGAGGACGTCGGCGCCCGTCCGCTGCTCGTCGAACCCGGGCTCGTCCGAGAGGTAGCCGATCCGCCGCTTGGCCTCGAGCAGCGCGGACTCCTCGGCGACGTCGCGGCCGAGCACCCGCGCCGTCCCGGCGGTCGGCGAGACGAACCCGAGGAGCGTCCGGATCGTCGTCGTCTTCCCCGCGCCGTTCGGACCGAGGAACCCGAAGATCTCACCCGTCTCGACGGTAAACGTCAGCGAGTCGTTCGCCACGACGTCGCCGTACTCCTTGGTCAGCCCCTCGAGTTCGATCGCGGCCATACCTGACGGTACAGCGGGGCGAGATATAGTAGTCGGTGAACTATCTCGGCAACCGACACTACCGGACGGACCGTCGTCGGCTCCTCGCGCGAAACCCGTCGCTCTCGGCGCAACGGCCGCGAAGCGAAAACGACGCTACTCGAGGGCGACGCGGCCGTCCGAGCGGACCGTCACGTCGTAGCCGCAGTACGTGAACGACAGCGAGCCGTTCCGTCGGGCGGAGCCGGCCGTCGGCACGAACAGCTCGTCGAGCGCGGCGGCGTCGACGGCCTCGTGGAGCGAGGGCTCGAGGTCGGTCGGGTCGACGCCCTCGGCGTCGGCGACCGCCTCGACGACGCGGACGCTGGGAGGACGGGGGACGATCCCGCCGGAGGCGGTGTCGGATTCGGACATTAGACGAGGAGCTGGACGTCCGACTCGGCCATGTGTTGCAGCGCCGTCGCCGCGCCGACGCCGGTCGTTACGCCGTCGTAGAAGTCGTCCTCGTCGTAGTCCATCAGTTCGACGGTCATCTGGCAGGCCTGCAGCTCGACGCCGCTTTCCAGGGAGAGCTCGATCAGCTCCTCGATCGTCGCGGTGCCGTTGTCGTCGATCTTCTTTCGCATCATCTTCGTGGCCATCGAGTCCATCCCCGGCAGCGCGGCCAGCGCGTTCGGCATCGGCATGTTGGGGTTGCCGACCGCGCTCAGCTTCAGGTTCTTCGAGTTCTCCTCGTGGAGGATATCCAGCCCCCAGAACGTGTGGAAGACGATCACGTCCCAGCCGAAGGCGGCTGCCGTGCTCGCGAGGATCAGGGGCGGGTACGCCATGTCGAAGCTGCCCTTGGTCGCGACGATCGTCATCTTCTTCTGATCGTCCTCGACCGCGGTCTCGAGGCCCGCGACCTGCTCTTCGAGCTCCGCGATGCGGGCCTCGAGTTCGGCCTCGGTCGTCGGATCGGCGTCCTCGGTCGGCGCGGATGATTCCGTGCTCATCTCAGGCCGTTTTCTCCACGTAGTGGGTGTACAGGTCGTCGTCCTCGATCTGCTCGAGGAGTTCGACGCCGTCGGTTCCTTCGGCCCAGCCCTGAATGTCGCTCACGCTGCCGGAGTCGGTCGCGAGGACCTCGAGGACGTCGCCCGCCTCGAGGTCGTCGATCGCCTGCTTGGTCTTCACGATGGGCATCGGGCAGGACTGTCCTTTCACGTCGAGCGTCTCGGTTGCGGTTGGTGTCGAGCTCATGGTGATCTTTGTGCTCTGTATTGGAGCTATCACACAATATCCGCTGCGACCATAAAAGGGTATCGATTATTGCGCAACTCTCGAACAGCCGCCCGGTGCGGAACTCCGCTATACTATCTGTTTCACCGTGTGTACGCGTTACTCCCTGGTGTCGCTCGAGAGTGGGTCGGTTTCCGCTCCCCCTATATTGTGAGTTGTGGGAAATACTATGCAAACCCTTATGTGAGTGCGGCCGGTACTGATGGGTGTAGAAATGGACGACATGGACTTTCCCACACCGGACGCCGAGGTCGAGTCGATCGCCCCGAGCGAGTTGAAGGCTCGCATCGACGGGGGCGAAGCGGTGACGCTTCTGGACGCCCGCATGGGCAGCGACTACGAGGAGTGGCGCATCGACGGCGAGAACGTCGAGTCGATCAACGTCCCCTACTTCGAGTTCCTCGACGAGGAGATCGACGAGGACGTTCTCGCGAAGATCCCCGACGACCGCGAGGTGACGGTCCTCTGTGCGAAAGGCGGCGCCAGCGAGTTCGTCGCGGGCGCGCTGAAGGATCACGGCTACGACGTGAACCACCTCAAGGACGGGATGAACGGCTGGGCGCGCATCTACGAGGCCGTCGAGGTCGAGCGCTACGACGGCGCGGGAACGCTGGTCCAGTACCAGCGCCCCTCGAGTGGCTGTCTGGGCTACCTCGTCTACGACGACGGCGAGGCGGCCGTGATCGACCCGCTGCGTGCGTTCACCGACCGCTACCTCGAGGACGCCGACGAACTCGGCGTCGACCTGAAGTACGCGATCGACACGCACGTCCACGCGGACCACATCTCGGGCGTGCGCACCCTCGCCGCGGAGGGCGTCGAGGGCGTCGAGGGCGTCGTTCCCGAGGCCGCCGTCGACCGCGGGGTCACCTACGCCGACGAGCTGACCCTGGCCGAGGACGGCGACGAGTTCCGGGTCGGCGACGCCACCGTCGAGACGGTCTCCACGCCCGGCCACACCTCCGGGATGACCTCCTATCTGATCGACGGCGAGTTGCTCGCGACCGGGGACGGCCTGTTCGTCGAGAGCGTCGCTCGCCCCGACCTCGAGGAGGGCGACGAGGGCGCCGAGGACGCCGCCCGACAGCTCTACGAGTCGCTGCAAGAGCGCGTGCTCGCGCTGCCCGACGACACCCTCGTCGGCGGCGCCCACTTCAGCGATTCGGCCGTCCCAGCCGAGGACGGCACCTACACGGCACCGATCGGCGAGCTTCGAGAAGAGATGGCCGCGCTGACGATGGACGAAGACGAGTTCGTCGAGCTGATCCTCTCGGACATGCCGCCCCGTCCGGCCAACTACGAGGACATCATCGCGACGAACCTCGGCCAGCAGGAGGCCGACGACGAGGAGGCGTTCGAACTCGAGCTCGGCCCGAACAACTGCGCCGCCAGCCAGGAGTCGCTGGCCGGTGACTAACTCCCACGATCACCCGAATGGTACCTGAACTCATCGCACCCGCGCTGTACGAGACCCTGTTTCCCGTCGGGATCAGTCGCTACGCCGTCGGGGGACTGCTCGTCGGCCTCGGCGCCGTCGTCATCTACCTCGGAACCGGCATCCCGGCCGGCGCGAGCACGTTCCTCGAGTCGACGCTGTCGTACGTCTCGGGCCAGTCGCGGTTCCAGCGCTACGTCTCCTCGCGGGACTGGCGGGTCGTCTTCACGCTCGGAATCGTCGGCGGCGCGGCGCTTTACGCGCTGACCTTCCAGTCCGGACTCGTCTCGAGCGGACTGTACGAGGCCGGATCGACCGGCCAGCTCCGCGACGTCGGGGGCGTCACGATCTGGCTGACCGAGGTCCAGCCCTGGCGGCTGTTCCTGGGCGGGATCCTCGTCGGGGTCGGCACCCGGATCGGCAAGGGCTGTACCTCCGGACACGGCGTCTGCGGCGTCGGCTCGGCATCGAAGACGTCGATCGTCGGCGTGATCACGTTCCTGACCGTCGCGATCGGAACGGCCCAGCTCGTGATGGCACTGGGGGTGAGCCCGTAACCATGACCGACCGACACCCGCTGTTCATGCCGCTGATCTTCGTCGGCGGCCTGATCTTCGGCTTCGGGCTCGGCTTCAGCCACATGGCCCGCCCCGAGGTCGTCCTGAACTTCCTGCAGTTCGAGGACTTCGGACTGCTGTTCGTGATGGGCGGCGCGGCGGTCGTCTCCGGGATCGCCTTCGCGCTGGCGCCGAGACTGTTCGACCGCGCGCCGTTGACCGGCGACACCTACGGCCGACGGCTGAAGTCGTTCGACCGCAACGTCCTGATCGGCGGTGCGATCTTCGGCGTCGGCTGGGGGCTGTCGGGGATCTGTCCCGGCGCTGCCTACGCCAGCCTCGGCGTCGGCAACGTCACGATCCTGTGGGCGATCGCCGGGATGTTCGTCGGCGCCTACGCGCAGGGGTACTGGCGCAGCCAGCGCGCCGCGTCCGAGACCGCAACGGCCGCCGACTAACCGTTTTCACGCTCCAACTATGGACCCCGCAACGATACTGCTGTTCGTCGTCGCGGCCGTCTCGAGCCTGTTTATGGCCTGGGTCATCGGCGCCGGCTCGAGCGGCGCGACGCCGTTCGCCCCCGCGGTCGGCGCCAACGCGATCGGAACGATGCGGGCCGCCTTCATCGTCGGCATCCTCGGCTTCGCCGGGGCCGTCACGCAGGGGGCGAGCGTCTCCGAGGCCGTCGGTCTGGATCTGATTCAGGGCGTCACGCTACCCGTCTCGAGCGTCATCGTCGTTCTGCTGATCGGTGCGGGGCTGATGGCGATCGGGATCTCCACCGGCTACCCGATCGCAACGGCGTTTACCGTCACCGGCTCGGTGATCGGCGTCGGGCTCGCGCTGGGCGGCGATCCCGCCTGGGCGAAGTACGTCGAGGTCGGCGCCGTCTGGCTGCTGACCCCGTTCGTCGGCGGCGGACTCGCCTACGCCATCGCCAGCGTCCTCCCGCGTCCCGACGTCGCCGAGCGCGACAGCGTCCCGGTACTCGCGGGCTTCGTCGGCGCCGTCGTCGCGAACCTCGAGTTCGCGTTCTTCGAGCGGGGGACCCTCGTCGCCACGAGCGCCGGCGCCCTCCCGCTCGAGGGTCCCGTCGTCGCGGGCGCGCTCACGCTCGGCGCCGGCGTCCTCGCCGCGCTCGTCGTCCGGTGGGACGTCACCCGCGACGAGGCGGGCGGGCTGCGGCGATTCCTGCTCGTCCTCGGGGGGCTCGTCGCGTTCTCCGCGGGGGCGAGCCAGGTCGGACTCGCCGTCGGCCCGCTGCTTCCGTTGCTCGACGAGGCCTCGATGGTGTCGCCGATCGTCGTCCTGCTCGGCGGCGGGGTCGGAATCCTCGTCGGCTCCTGGACGGGCGCACCGCGGATGATCAAGTCGATTTCCCAGGAGTACGCCTCGCTGGGGCCGCGCCGGTCGATCGCGACGCTCGTCCCCTCCTTTCTGATCGCCCAGACGGCGGTCCTGCTGGGCGTTCCGGTCTCGTTCAACGAGATCATCGTCAGCGCCGTCATCGGCGCCGGGCTGGCCGTGGGCGGCGGCGCCGGCGTCAGCCCCCGAAAACTTGGGGTCACGGTGTTCGCCTGGATCGGCTCGTTCGCGCTCGCGTTCGGCCTCGGGTACGGGACGATACTCCTCTCGAACGCGTGACGTCGGCCCGGAACACGGACGCCGCGTCGTTCCACGAACGGGTTCGTGCGGCCGGTTTCGCAACTATTAGGCGCGCGAGCAACCAACTCGAGGCTATGGAAGATCGATTTCTCCGGGCGGCCCGCGGCGAGCGAACCGACCGGCCACCGGTGTGGATGATGCGACAGGCGGGCCGGTACCTCCCGGAGTATCGCGAGTTGCGCGAGGACTACTCCTTCCTCGAGGCGATCTCGACCCCCGAGATCGCGACCGAGATCACCCTTCAACCCTGGGAGCGGTTCCGGCCCGACGGCGTCGTCATGTACTCCGACATCCTCACCGTTCTCGAGCCGCTGGCCTTTTCCTACCACCTCGAGTCCGGCGTCGGCCCGGTCGTCGAGAACCCCGTCGAGTCGCCGGCCGACACTCGCCGGGAACGAGGCGACGTCGAGGAGGAGCTGTGGTACGTCGGCGAGCTGCTCGAGCGACTGGCCGACGAGCTCGGCGAGCGGGCGGCCGTCCTCGGCTTTACGGGCGGGCCGTTCACGCTCGCGGCCTACGTCTGTGAGGGAACTCCCTCGCGGACGTTCATGGACGTCCGCCGTCTGCGCGCGGAACACCCCGAGGCGTTCGAGCGACTGCTGCGGGCGTTCACCGACGTGATCGTCGACTACGTCCGCTACCAGGTCGAGTCGGGCGCCGACGCGATCCAGCTGTTCGACACCTACGCCGGGCTGCTCTCGTCCGCCGACTACCGGCGCTTCCTGCTGCCGCTGCACCGGGAGATCGTCGACGCCGTCGATGTCCCGACGATCGTCTTCGTTCGCAACGTCAGCGGCAACCTCGACCTGCTCGCCGACACCGGCGCCGAGGTCGTCGGCCTGGACTGGACGGTCGACCTCGAGGACGCCCGCGAGGAGCTCGGGGAGCGGGCGATTCAGGGCAACCTCGATCCCGCCTTGCTGTACGGCGACCCCGAGACCGTCCGGGAGC
Source organism: Natronococcus sp. JC468 (assembly GCF_012163165.1). Lineage (NCBI taxonomy): Archaea > Methanobacteriati > Methanobacteriota > Halobacteria > Halobacteriales > Natrialbaceae > Natronococcus > Natronococcus sp. JC468. The sequence goes on along the minus strand of NZ_JAAVUO010000019.1, from coordinate 38,044 downwards.
GAACCCGCGAGGTCGTCGCGAGCGCGGGCGAGGCGGGCCACATTCTGAATCTGGGCCACGGCGTCGACCGAAACGTCCCCGTCGAGAACGTCGCGGCCTTCTTCGAGGCGGCGAAGTCGGTCTCGCGGACGGAGTAGCCCGTCCGACGAGCGCTCCCGGCTCAGGCCCGGTCCGGGCCGGCGGCGGAGTCGATCTCCGCCTCGACGACGTCGCTGGCGCGGCCGACGAGGACCGCGTTGACCACCGCGCCCAACAGCAGGACGACGCCGCTGAAGTACAGCCAGGTGACCAGCAGGAGGATGCTCGCGATGAGGTTGCTCTCGTCCCCGGCGAGGGAGGCGTACATCTGGAACAGCACCTGCAGGAGCGCCCAGCCGACGGCCCCGACGAGCGTCCCCGGGAGCACGTCCCGCGGTTCGACGTCGATCTCCGGGAAGAGGTAGTACATCGGGAAGAAGGCGATCACGAGACAGGCGACGAGCAGCAGGGGAACCACGAGCCCGACGAACGGAACGAACGAGAAGAAAGCGACGACGCTGGTGGCGACGACCATCGCGAGGATCCCCAGCGTGAGCGTCAGGAGCATCACCAGGCCGTTTTTGACCTGACCGACGAACGACTCGCGGGCGGTCGTCTCGTAGATCTCCGAGAAGGCGGTGTCGATGCCGCGAAACACCTTGAGCGCGCCCCAGACGAGCGTGAGTATCCCGATGATCGACGCGCTCACCGTCGAGCCGGCGCCGGCGTCGGACTGCTGTTCGATCATCACCTCGATGACCCCGCCGACCGACTGGGAGACGTTGCTGGTCGCGACCTCGATGACTCGCTGCTGGAGACTCGGATCGACGAACGACACCGCGAGCAGGACGAACATGAGCAGCGGAACGAGCGAGACGAACGCGCTGTAGGCGATGCTTCCGGCCAGGAAGGTGACGTTCTTCTCGCTGAAGACCGCCTTGACCAGCTTCGCCTGCGCGAGAGCGGACTGCGTATCCATACCTACCGCCTCTCTGCCCGGACAATTAATCGGTCCCCCTGATTCGTCCGCGGTCTTCGGCCCGCACCGCCGGCGGGCGATCCGTCGGCTGCCGCGGGGCCCCGATCCGCGCCCGAAACGAGAGGAGCGAGCGGGTCGGTCGCGTTACCGCGGCGCCAGTCCGGCGTTGTAGCAGTACGTGCCCGGCTCGGGCCGACACTCGCACTGGCGGAGCTGGTAGTACGACGGCTCGAACCCCGAGAGGAACGGCTCGACGGCGTCGGCGAGCAGCGTCGCGAACCGCGGGTCGTCGTGGGGGATCGGCACCCGGTGGAGCTCGAGGCCGACCTCGGCGGCGTCCTCGCGCAGGTCGACGTCGAGTTCGACCAGCGTCTCGGACTGCTCGTGCATGAAGCTCATCGGCTCGACGACGACCCGTTCAGCCTCGCCCTCGAGGCCCTCGACGACGTCCTCGGTGTCGGGTTCGGTCCACTCGATCCCGCGGTTGGCGTGGTTCTGGTAGCCGATCTCGTAGTCGTCGATCCCGAGGATGCTGGCGATCGCCGAGGCGTGTTCCTCGACGTACTTGTCGTACCGACTGTTGCCCTCCAGGTACTTCGTCGGCGTCCCGTGGGCCGAAAAGACGAACGCGGTGTCGGGGTCCTCGAGGTCGACGCCCTCCCCGTCGACGAACTCGCGGATCCCCTCGGCCCGGAGCCGGTTGTAGGCGGGCACCCGGTGCCAGCCGGTGATCGACGCGAACTCGGGGTCGTACCCCTCGCGATCCTCGATCGCGGCCTCGAGGGAGTCGATCGCGGCGACCGTCGTCGAGGGGCCACACAGCGGGTAGATCGGGACGGCGATCACCGAGTCGATCCCGTCCGCGGCCAGCGTCGCCGGGAGGTCGGTTATCAGCGGCTCCATGAACTGCATCGCGTGGTAGAGTTCGACCTCGTGGCCCCGCTCGGTCAAGGCGTCCTCGAGGGCCTCGGCCTGGGCGGTCGCCTGCTCCTGCAGCGGCGACCCCCCGATCTCCTCGTACTCCTCCATCAGACTCGGCAGCCGTCGCTCGGCCAGCTCGCGGGAGCGCTCCCAGGCCGCCTCCTCGGAGTCGGCCTCCTCGAGGTCGGCGTTGTCGAAGAAGATCCGAGTGAGGTAGTCGCGGACCGTCTCGCGGTCCGGCTCGGCCGGTTCGCCGAAGTTCAACAGCACGACGCCGGTGGTCATGCGCGGCCGTTAGGACGGGGGTGGTATAGGTACTTCGGAGCCGGAAGTCGGGTCAGCTCACGCGCCGCCCGAGGACCTGTCGGCCAGTTCGTCGGCCAATCGCGCCGCGTTCCGGAGCCGTCCCGGAATCCCGGGGCGGCCGACGAAGTTCGCACAGAGGTGAATCCCGTCGGGGAGCTCGAGGTCGTCGGTCGCCGTCCACGAGCGGTCGTACGCCGGCATCCCCGGCTCCCAGCGGTGGACGTGGATCGGCGTCGCCGGCGTGCCGGTGATGCGCTCGAACTCGGCGGCCCCGACCCGTCCCAGCTCCGTCTCGGAGGCCTCGGTCAACGCCGGGTAGCTCAGCGGGTCGACGTAGCAGGTGAACAGTCCGTCCCGATCGAGGAAGCTCGAGTTCCAGGTGAGCCCGCTGATCTGCGCGTCCGATCCCGGGGGGATGAGCGTGCCGATCCCGGTGCCGTCGAACGCCGACTCGAGAAAGACCATCCCGATCGGGTTGTAGTTGAACCGCCGCAGCGTCGCCTCGAGGTCGGCGTCGATCGGTGCGAGCAGGTCCGCACACGTCGGCGCCGGCGCCGTCAGGACGACCTCGTCGACCCGCTCCGTCCCCTCGACCGTCTCGAGTTCGTACCCGCCCTCGCCCTCGCGGACCGACTCGACGGGCGTCTCGAGGCTGATCGCGTCCGCGTGGGCCTCGTACAGTCCGTCGGTCAGCTCGCCGAGGCCGTCCTCGAAGGTGCAGATCGGCGGCGACTCCCCGCCCTCCCAGAGCGTTCGGACGACCCACAGGAGGACGCTCCGGTCGACCCCGGCCTTCTCGAGGACGCGACCTAGCGAGTACTCGACGAGCATGTCCCGGGGATCGGTCCCGTACAGCCCGCTGTACAGCGGGCCGAGGTACCGGCGGGCCGCCTGGGTCCCCAGCTTTCGAACGAGGAAGTCGTCGACCGTCTCGTCGGGCCTGGCGGGCCCGGTCAGCGGCTCGAGGAGCATCCGGAGCTTTCCCAGCGGGCCGAGCAGGTCGGTCGTCACCGCCTCCCGGACCGACAGCGGCGCCACCCGTAACTCGCCGTCGTGGTAGACGTAGATCGGCTGGTCGTCGTCGCCGAACGCCAGTCGGTCGCGGAGTCCGAGGTCGTCGACGATCGACTCGAGCCCCGCCGTCAGCCGGAGCCGCTGCGGGCCCAGCTCGACGACGCGCCCGTCGACGCGCCTGCTCTGTACGACCCCGCCGGGCACCTCGCGCGCCTCGAACGCGGCGACGTCGACGTCCCGTTCGGCGAGCGAGTGCACCAGCGCGAGCCCCGAAATTCCTGCTCCGACGACACCGACCTTCATCGTCCGTCCTTTCGAGCGGAGCCTTTTCGGTGTATCGTCACGCGGCCGTCGCCGCCCTCAGATACGGGGTCGGTCGCGAGCGCTCGATCGCGCTGGTCGGCGTACAGCACCGAGGTCGGAACGCAGACACCGGGCTGCCGGGCCGGCGGCCGTCGACCTCGACGTTCGCGACGGCGGCCAGCGACTCGATCGTCGACTCGACGGCGTCGCTGCGGGTCCCTTTCCGTTCAGGATTCGATCGCGTTCGTCCGCAGTGTTCTCATCGTGCGAGGAGACGCGCTCGTCCGGCAGAATAGCTGTGCGTAAATAGAACAATACGTTTGTCACAGTTGTCCGTCGCCGCCCGTACGGAGTTCTCGGAATTACTCCACCCTAAACGTCAATAGTCGCCAGTCTTGCATTCAAGTCGTATATCTCTTTCGTCCGTTCCAGCCGGATAGAATTTTGTAGCAGTGCCTATACCGTACAATAGAGTATGTCCGACTGTGATCGAACAATGACGACCGCACGTGAACGGCTCGGACGGTCCGTACCGGCGCTTGCGGTGACCGGTGTGGTCTTTCTCGTCGGTGCGGCGGCGACGGGCGCTGCACAGAGCCACGGCGGCGGATCGATGGGCGGCTGGGGCGGCTGGGGCGGCGGCTGGCTGTTCTGGCCGCTGGTACTGGTCGGCCTGCTCGCGCTCGCGGCCGTCTGGGTTGGGAGCCGCGACGGGGGGTCGACCGCACGCGCACGGACCGGGGAACCGGACCGGGCGCTCGAGGAGCTCCGCGAGCGCTACGCTCGCGGCGATCTCTCCGACGAGGAGTTCGAGCGACGACGGCGGAAACTGCAAACTCGAGGCGAACGACAATGACAGAGACTACCGAACCAGACGTGACGATCGACTCGCGCGACGCAACGTGTCCCGGCCCGCTGATGGACCTCATTGGGCGGGTGAAGACGCTCGACCCGGGTACCGTGGTCGAGTTGCAGACGACCGAACGCAACTCCACGACGGACGTACCAGAGTGGCTCGAGGAGGCCGGCCACGACCTGCTCGAGATCGACGAGTGCGACGACCACTGGAACATCTACGTGGAGGTAAACTGAGATGCATCGCATCGCGATCGTCGGCGCCGGAACGGGCGGGACGGTCCTCGCGAACCGGCTCGCCGAGGAGCTACAGACGGAGATCGAGGCCGGCGACGTCGAGGTCCGGCTGATCACGGCCGACCCGGAGCACGTCTACAAACCGACCTTCCTGTACGTGCCCTTCGGGAAGAAGACGGTCGAGGACGCCAAACGCCCCGTCGAAGAGCTGATCGACCGCCGCGTGACGCTCTCGATCGGGCGGGTGATCGACGTCGACACCGACCGCAAGAAGCTGTCGTTCGCCGACAGCTCGGTGCTCGCGTACGACCAGCTCGTGCTGGCGACCGGTGCGAACCTCGAGCCCGACGCCGTCCCCGGCCTCGCGGAGGGCGGGCACCACTTCTACGGCCCCGACGGTGCGGAACGGCTCCGGGACGAACTCGCCGAGTTCACCGAGGGCCACCTCGTGTTGAGCGTCGTCGGCGTCCCCCACATGTGCCCGGCCGCGCCCGTCGAGTTCGTGCTGATGGTCGACGACTGGCTGCGCGAGCGCGGCCTGCGCGAGGACGTCGACCTCACCTACACGTACCCGATCAACCGCGCCCACGGTCTCGAGTCGATCGCCGACTGGGCGACCGACCTCTTCGAGCAGCGGGACATCGCCCTCGAGACGTTCTTCAACGTCGAGGAGATCGACCCCGACGCCGAGGTCATCGAGACCATCGAGGGCAACGAGCTCGGGTACGACCTGCTCGTGGCCATCCCGCCTCACGCGGGCAGCGACCTCGTGACCGACGCGGGGCTGGGCGAGGACGGCTGGGTCGACGTCGACAGACACACCCTCGAGGCGACCAACGCCGAGGACGTCTACGCGGTCGGCGACGTCGCGGACGTTCCCACCAGTAAAGCCGGAAGCGTCGCCCACTACGAGGCGGGCGTCGTCGCCGACCGCCTCGCCAGCCGCGTCCGCGGACAGACGCCGACGGCGACCTACGACGGCAAGACCGTCTGCTTCCTCGAGGCCGGGATGAGCGAGGCGACGTTCATCGAGTTCACGTACGGCGAGGAGCCGTTCGTTCGTGAGCCGTCGAAACCGCTTCACTGGGCGAAACTGGGGTACAATGAATCCTACTGGCTCACCGCACGGGGGCTGCTCTGATGTCTGACGCCGAATCCGCTTCCGATGCTACGGAGCCGGACCTCGAGGAACTGGTCGCCGAGAACCCCGAGGCGGTCGCCCGGTTCCTCGAGCGCCTCGATGTGGTCAACGACCTGCTCGACACCGCGGATCTGGCGACGGCCGCGATGGACGACCGAATGGTCCAGGAGCTGTCGGGCACCGCGACGAACCTCGGCGCCGCCGCGGACGGCCTGGCGACCGACGAGGTCGCCGCCCTCGGCGAGGCGACCGGGGAGAACGCCGACGACCTGGCCGCGGCCCTCGAGACGGTCGCGCGAATGCAGCGGTCGGGCACCCTCGACGACCTCGCGGCGCTTGCCGACCTCGCCGCGCTCGCCTCGGACGCCATGGACGACGGGATGGTGACCGACCTCGCGGCCACCGGCACCCGTCTTGGCGAACTGGCCGACACTGCGGCCGACGACGACGTCGCGCGCACGCTCGCGGCGCTGCTCGAGGCCGTCGGCGAAGCGGGTTCCGAACCCGCCGAGCCCGTCGGCCCGCGGGGAATCGTCGGAGCGATCCGAGACGCGGACCTCCGGGCCGGGTTGGGGTTTTTCCTCTCGCTCGCGAAGGCGGTCGGGCGGGCGATCCGGTAACCGCCCGATTTCGCTCTCGCCCCGCAGCAGACCGGCCAGGGCCAGGCACGCCGCGCTCAGGACCTCGGCGCGGGCGAACGAACCGACCGCCGGTGGCCGACGATTCTGACCAGGTAGTACCCCCAGACCCCGAGCAGGACGGCGTACCCCGGCCCGCGCAACAGCGCCGACCACGACTGATCCTGGTAGAAGAAGCCGATTCCGACGACCAGTACCGCAAGGTTCCAGGCGAGGACGGTCCGCGTGCCGACGACCGAGGGAACGCCCGCTACGGGAACGAATCCGTGAGTGCGGTCGCCAGCGTCGGAACGCACGTCGGTTCCGGGCCACTCGAGGGAGCGCGCGACGAGCAGCGAGCCCGCGAGCGCGATCGGGAGCGCCCAGCCCAGGAAGAAAAAGTGCAACGCGCCCGTCTCGAGCCGCGGCTCGGGAATCCCGAGCGGAACGCCGAACAGGACGAACGGGGCGAAGCCGGCCGGCCCGAGGATCCACGCCTGGGCGGCGAGCACAGAGAGGGCCGTTCCGTTCGTCGTGCCGGCGCGGTAGGTCCGGAAGAGCGTGTAGACGTACAGGAGGTAGCCGGCGGCGTACAGCGCCAGCCCGGCCGCGGTTACGGTCCGTCCCATCTCGAGGACCGGCCCGACGACGAGCGGGACGATGCCGAGTGCGAACAGGGGAAACGAGTACCGTTTCAGACGCTTGCTGTACAGCTCCGCGTCGACGAGCCGCGGAAAGAGGTCGTACAGCGTGCCGATCGCCGCGAGTCCCAGAAAGCCCCACGCGTTGGCGTGGACGTGGGCCTCGCGGAGCCCCAACCAACCCCCGGGGACGTCCAAACTGCGGCTGAACAGCCCGAACGCGAGCCCGAGTCCGAGCAGGTAGACGAGCGGCGAGAGCAGGTAGAAGCCGACGGTCGGATCCCGAACTCGCTCGCCGTCGCTGCGGCGTGCCATCGCGACCAGAGCGGCGAACAGCCAGCCCGTCAGCAGCCAGATCGTCGCGAGACCGACTTCGAACCACAGCGGTTCGCCGAACGCGCGGCCGTACCACGCGAGCACGAGCGCGCCGTTTAGCCCGAGAAAGGCCGCGCCCGTCGTTCGCGACGACGGCGCCGGGCGTCCGAGTTTTCGGGCCGCCAGCTGCGGCAACGTCCCGAAGAGCAACTGGGTGAACGCGCCGACCGTGACGAAGTGGATGTGCGTCCACGTGATCCACGACGCCGCGGGAACGAGGCCGAACTCCTGGAGCCCCTGGTAGAGCGCGAGCAGGAGCCCGACGATCAGAAAGCCGACGCCAGCGGCGTGAAACGGCGTCAGCGAGAGCGACGGCCCGTCGTCGGGTCGACGGACGCGGTCGGCGGTGGCGTGACGTGTATCGCTGGACTGCGCGGTCGGTCCGGACATACGCGTTCGATCGAACGGCGCTCGGATAGCGCTTCCCGCGAACGGCTCCGACACCTTCGAACATGTTCGAAGTCGCGCTAACGGCGATGGCCCGCCAAGCGGCGGACGAATGCCCCGCGCGAAACTCACCGTTCGGATTCCCGACGGCCACTGGATCCGCGACGTCTCGACGACGTACCCCGACGCCGCGTTCCGGGTCAGCTCCGTGCTGCCAGGCCCGGACGTCGTCGTCGGCGTGCTCGAGCTGACGGCGCCGAAGCCGGTTCCGATACTCGCGGCCATCGACGAGCGAGAGGCCGTTCGGAACCTCGAGTTGCTGTGGACCCGCGAGGGGACCGCCCTGTTCCAGGTCGAGACGTCGAACCCGTCGCTGCTGGCGCCGATACGGCGGGCGGGCGTCCCGATGGAGACGCCGTTCGCGGTCGAAGACGGGGCGGTGACCTGGGAGCTGACGACGAGCGCGGATCGGCTGTCGGCGCTCAGCGACACCCTCGAGGAGAACGCGATCGCGTACCGCATCGAGTACGTTCACGACGTCGGCGCGGGCCCGGCGGGGCGGCTGTTGACCGATCGGCAACGCGAGGTGTTTCTGACCGCGCTCGAGCGCGGCTACTACGACGTCCCGCGGGAGACGACGCTGACGGCCATCTCCTCGCACCTCGAGATCTCGAAATCGACGTGCAGCGACGTCTTGCACCGCGCCGAGGGGTCAATCGCGCGCTGGTTCGCCGCGGAGTACGTCGGCCGACGCGAGCGGTGAGCGCGGACTAGTCCGCGCCCGTCGCGATCCCCGACGAAAAGCTGGCACGCTCGCGACCTCGACGAATCGGGTCGCTAAGCGCGGCTCGCGACGGTCCCGGTTCGTTCTTGCGCACGGCCGGATCACGGGGCCCGTCGGCTCGAGAACGGAGCGACGGTCGCCCGGAACGGTCAGATCGACTCGACGGCGACCGCGAGCGGCGTCTCGTTTTCCACGTTGTCGGTGACCGGACAGCGGTCCTCGACGGCCTCGAGCCACGACTCGAGCGCCTCCTCGTCCGCGCCCGCCTCCACCGCGATCGTAACCTCGAGGCCCTGGAGTCCGGACCGTGCGTCGGAGGGCTCGCCGCGGTAGCTGGCGTAGTCGACGTCGCCCTCGATCTGCAGCTCCATCTCCTCGATGGACAGCTCCATGTCGCGGGCGACCATCGTCGCCGTCGAGTTCAGACAGCCCAGGACCGCACCCAGGAAGTACTCGACGGGGTTGACGTCCTTGCCGACGACGAACTCCGCGTCGCCGGTGTCGATCCGTGTCCGTCTCGGGCTGAGCCGTTCGCCCGTTAGTTCATACGTCGTCGGTTCGCTCGGTGGTGTCATGAGTGCGGACCCTGCTACCAGATCGTCCGTCTCATCGAATAAGTCTTGGTCGGATTCTACAATTCCAAGAATCGGTCTCTCGGGACGTCACCGAGTCGTTCGACGAGACGGCGATGCCCAGACGAGGACACTCGTGTGCCGTCGACGGTCGCTTTTCGACCGTCTTCTCGGAAGGGAGACACTTTGATCTCGCTCGCTTCCGCGACCGGGCTCGAGGGGGAACGCGACCACGCTTTCGACGATGATCGGCCCGAGTACTGCGTTTCGGCCGGAGCTCGACGGGGCGCGAAACGGTTCATCGACTTTGTACAATATTCGCACAACCCTTATACCGACGGGGCTCCTACCCCGAGCTAGTAATGGCAAACTCGATGGCGGAACAACTCCAGCAGGACATGCAGTGCGAGGGTCTGCTCGAGTGTATCCACGGACTGAAACAGCTCGACAAGGACTGCTTCCGGGCGCTGGTCGAGAGCGAGGAGCCGCTGACGATCGACGAGGTCGCCGAGCGGGTCGACCGCGAGCGCTCGACTGCCTACCGAGCGATCCAGCGGCTACTCCAGAGCGGCTTCATCCAGAAGGAGCAGATCAACTACGACCAGGGCGGGTACTACCACGTCTACTACCCGACCGATCCGACCCAGATCGCGAGCGACATGCAGCGGATGTTGAACGACTGGTACGCGAAGATGGGCCAGCTCATCCAGGAGTTCGAGGACAAGTACGAGGGCGTCGAGAACGAGACGCCGGCCGTCGAAGACACGCGAGCCTGATCCTCACCGACCCGTATCGTACTTGTACGTCGCCGTCTCCGGATCGATACCGAAGTCCTCGGCGCTCTCGTCGTCGCCTTCCTCTTCGGCCCGCTCGGTCGCTCGCTTGAACGCCTCTCGGAGCCGTTCGGGCATCCGGAACCGGTCGACCTCGATCGCTAACGGTACCGCGTCGGGGTCGATTCGCTCGCGCTTCTCGACGCGGCGTTTCTCGAGCGGTGCGGGCAACTGCTCGGCGTCGATCCGGCGGAAGCCGAACCGGGCGAGGTAGGCGCTCTCGCCGGTCAGCGCGTAGACCGTGTCGAACCCCTCGTCGCCGGCGTACTCGAGCAGCCGCTCGACGACGTGGGCGCCGACGCCCTGGTCGCGCCATCCCTTGAGGACGCCGATGCTGGTCAGCTCGCAGACCTCGTCCGGGCCGTCCTCGTCGGGGTCGGTTCTGTGGATCCGAATCCGTCCGAACCCCGCCTTCTCGCCGGAGACCTCGTCGACCGCGACCACGTAATCGCGGGAGCGAAACGCCGTGTCGTCGAGTCCCATCGACTCGATGTGGTCGAGCAGCCAGACCTCCTCCCTGTTTTTGGCGTCTCGGACGTACATGTGCGGACCTAGGCCAGCTGCTACCAAAAGGGTTTGCGGGCTGTCGAAACCGGTCGCGAACCGACGCTTCGAGGTCGCTCGAGCCGACCGTGCACGCTATAATAGGTAACTCAGCTACCTCACCTATTGGAGCTATGTGAACTACCGTTCCGAAGTCGGCAGGATTATGTGGTTCTCGTCATCTGTGTGCAGTATCCGCTGAGAGAGACGTTCACGGAAGGATAGGGAGCTATCGTTCAGTGGATGGGATACACCATGTCAGACGAGCCACGCGCGGTAAGCGTAGTCATCTTGAAAGGCGGTGTCGGAAAGTCGACGACTTCGATCAACCTCGCACGGCAGCTGGCCGAGCGCGGATCGACCCTGTTCGTCGATCTGGACCCCAACGGCCACGCGACGAACGGTCTCGGTTTCGAGGACGCCTACCACGCCGAGACGGATCTGGGCGACGTTATCCTCGAGGGGGCGGCCACGCCCGGGGACGTGATCCGGGAGACGGAGTACGGGTTCGACCTGCTTCCCTCCTCGGACTCCCTCGAGGACGTTGAGACCGAGCTGGCGGGTGCGATGCAGGGATCGGCCCGAGTCAAGTCCAAGGTCGTCGACCCGCTGCTCGGGGAGGTCTACGACTACGTCGTCTTCGACTGCCCGGCCTACCCCGGGATGCTCAACAACAACGCCCTGGTCGCGACGGGCAACGTCGTGATCCCGATCGAGCCCGGCTCGAGCGCCATCGGCGGCTACAAGCGGACGATGGAGCGACTGATCGAGCCCGCCCGCGAGTACATCGACGTTGAGGTCCTCGCGATCGTCCCGAACAAACTCGAGGACCGCATCGACCAGCGCACCGAGGCCCGGGAGCTGCTCGAGAGCCTGAACACGGCCGAACACGAGGTCAACCCCGGCCAGCCCCTCCCCGAGGTCGTTCCCAAGTTCGCCCGGATCACCGCCGGCGAGTTCGAGCGCATCGACGCCGGCGAGCTCGAGCCCCCGAAGCCGGGTATCCGCCACCGGGCGGCGCTGTCCCGATCGCTGAGCCACGAGCAACCCCTGCAGGACTACGCGCCCGACTCCGATCAGATCGCGCCCTACGAGGAGCTCGCCGAGATCGTCGCGAACGGAGGGATCCAGCGATGAGCAACCCGTTCGACGACCTCGAGGCCGAGACCGCCGAATCGCCGAACGTCGAGGACGATGCGGAGACGCCCGACGCCGCGTCCGCCGACAAGTCGGTCGAGCCCACGGCGGCGGAAGACGCGGACGCGGTCGAGTCGACGCCCGTTTCGCCCGCCGAGAGCGGCCCCGCCTTCGAGTACGACGCGGTCCGCCAGCGCCCGCTGTACGCCCGCGGCGAGACCTGGGACGCCTTCGAGAAGAAACTCCGGACGACGATCGCACCCGCACTGGCCCGGGAAGACGTCGTCGACGAGGAAACCCGCGAGATCCACGACGCGGTGCTCCGGCTGGCGACCGAGGAGCCCGAACGGATCGCCGAGCTGGTGCTCGAGGCCCGGCGCGAAAAGTAGCGGGTCACAACGCGCGTTCGTCCGTCGGCTCGAGGGCTGTATCAGCCGTCGAGGGTCTCGAGGGACGGACCGATTCGAAACCCGCCGGCGTCAGCTGAAGGAATTATCCCGCTCGCCCGCCGAGGACCGATATGCAGCGGTGGACCCAGCAGACGAGATCGTCCGGGGACGAGGGTGCGAGGGCTCGGACTCCGAACTCGAAGGGGGAGGCGGCGTGACCGACGAGCCCCTCCCGGCCGAACGCCTCTCGCCGCTCGCCGCGCTCGTCGACGAGGTGCTCGCGGGCGTCGGCTACGAGGTGGCGGCCGCCACCGACGCGGTCGACGACGCCGTCCCCGGCTACGGCGGGCTGTTCGACCCCGACACCACCCCGACCGAGTTGCGCTCCGCGCTCGAGGAGCTACTGGCCTCGGGACTCGCCCGGCCACCCATTCCCGAGCCGACGGACGACGCCTTCGTCCTCTACGTCGACGGCAGTTCGCGCGGCAACCCCGGCCCCGCGGGTGCGGGCGCCGTCATCGAGGACGTTTCGGGGGATCAACTCGCCCGTCTCGGCCGTCCCGTCGGCTCCCGGGCGGGGAACAACACCGCCGAGTACGTCGCCCTCCAGCTCGGACTCTCGGAACTGCTGGCTCGCTACGAGCCGCGCAGCCTCGAGGTGCGCATCGACTCGATGACGGTTATCCGGGACGTCTGGGGCGGTGAGGACCCGACGGAGCCCGGCGTCGAGACCTACAGCGAGGCCGTCGCGGCGGCGCTGTCGCGGGTGCCGGAACACCGGTACACGCACCTGGCCGACAGCGACCCGAACCCCGCCGACGCGCTGGCGACGGTGGGAGCCGATATCGCAGCCTTCGGACCCGGATAACAGCGCGACGCCGCTTACGGCGGCTTCCGCGAGTACGACGGCGATACGCGGGTCACTCGCCCTCGAGCCCGGGCGTCGGCCTCGAGCGCTCGTCTCGAGCCCGGTCGGAGTCGTCGGTGTAGACCCCGTGTTCCCGCGGGTAGTCGGCGTGGAGAGCCTCGCTGTAGACGTGGACCATCTCGGTGTCGGGGCCCTCGTCCATCGACTGGCTGGTCGGGGGCGTCGTCTCGCCCGGCGCGGGTCGACCCTCGGGTTTCGGGATCTCGATGCGCTCGCGGAGCTCCGCTTCGACGTCCATCGCCAGCGTCGTCCCGAGTCGCAGCCCCTCGAGCAGTCGCCGCGAGGTGTCCTCGGTGAGGAACTCGCAAGCCGCCCGCTCCTCGCCGGCCTCGAGGAGCTTCCGGGCCGTCGCCTCGACGGCGTCGCGGTCCGCGAGCAGCTCCCGTTCGAAGCCCTCGATGGCGCCCACCACGTCGGCGTAGAACGCCTCGGGGTCCGCGGAGGTGAAGTACAGCAGGCGCTTGAACTCCCGGGTGGCGTACCGGGTCGCCTCCTGAAGCTTCCACCCGTCGTCGAGGAAGTTCGCGGCCGCGTTCGCGGTGAGATACCGGTGTTGCCGGAACTCGGGCGGGACCGCCTCGACGCCGACGGGGATCGGGACGAACGGCGTCGTCGCGGCGCTGGTGACGGCGGTCCACAGCGTCTGGAGCTCCTCGCAGGTATCGGGCCGCAGGTGGGCGACCTGGCCGTAGCCCGCGTGGTCGGTCGCCCAGCGTGGGTCCCGCACCAGCGCGAGCATGTCCTCGAGACTGACCGGGGCTAGCTCCCGGAGTTCCTCCTCGCGGGCGGGCGGGTACCGCGCGTCCTGGTAGAACTTGGGGGCGACGTACTCGTCGGCCTCGGCGGGGAACTCCCCGATCCCGTACACCTCGAACAGGTCGAGAGTATCGCCCTCGCCGTCCCACCACCCCCGCTCCTCCGCGAACTCGACCAGTCGATCCGAACCCACGAAGTCCGGATGGTCCTCGTGGTCGACGGGGAACTCGCGGATGTACCCGAAATAGGACACCCGGACCTCGTCGGCGCCGAGGCGTTCGGCCGCCCAGAGGTCGCCGTCGGGGTGGGCGAAGTTGACGAACACCCACCCCTCTTCCTCGTCGGCGAACAGGTGGGAGTTCCCGCCGTAGGTCGAGTAGCCGTGCTCGTCCATCAGCCCGCCGACGACCTCGATGGCCTCGCGGGCGCTCGAGGCCCGCTCCATCGCCGCCTTCGCGAGGTCGGAGTACTGCGGGCCCGTCTGGGGAGCCTCCTCCTCGGCCAGTTCGACGAGCTCCGGCCGCGAGGGCGACCAGATGTCGCGGGCGGCGACGCCGTGTTCGTTGAGTCCGCCGTTGGTCAGCGGCGGGGGAAAGCCCGCCCACTCCGAGTACATCGAGGCGACGTACTTGTTCGTCTCCGGGGCCTGCGGGATCTCGGTCAGCTCGCCCGGGATGTCGGCCTCGTCGGTGACGCCGACGGTCACCGTCGCGTCCTCGGGGTGGTCCTGGCGGGAGACGATCTCGAGCCAGTGGCTCGAGGGCTCGTGGCCGAACCCGCCCAGCAGCGTCGAGCCGTCCGCGGTGAGCTCGCTGCCGACGTAGAAGCCGATGCTCTTCCCGTCGAGCGAGCGGGGATCGCTCGGGTCCTCGAGGCCCGTGTCGGCGCCGAACCCGTCGACACCCCGCCCGACGCCGGCGAACAGCGCCGCGCTCGCGCCCAGTGCTCCGAAGCCGCGTCTCGAGAGTCGTCTTTTAGCCACGTACTGTCACTCCGTCGAGTACGTTCGACGAATCGTTTGATAATAGTTAGCAATAATAACACAGAGAGAACGTAACGGATTCGAACCGATCGGAGTTCCCGATCCCAGCCCCGGCCGGAGCGTAAAACTATAAACTACCACACACTAATGCCGGAATCGTCAAAGTCGCGACTATTCGGCCGCTGGGGCAAATATCGCGGTTTTCGATGAACCATTACGATCGTTCGTCTCGAATTAACGATAATCCTTATGCGCGCCGAGTTGGTTGGGTGAGACAGGATGGCACGTGAGAGCTGGGCGAGCCGCATCGGATTCATCATGGCCGCGGTCGGGAGCGCGATCGGACTGGGGAACATCTGGCGATTCCCGTGGATGACCGCGGAGAACGGCGGGAGCGCCTTTCTACTGTTGTATCTGCTCATCGTCCTCGTCGTCGGGGTACCGGGGCTGCTGGCCGCGTTCGTGATCGGCCGACGGTCGAACCGGAACCCGGTGGGGGCGTTCGAATCGCTCGCGGGATCGCGCGCCTGGACGGCGCTCGGCGCGCTCTGTGTCCTCACCTCGATCATGCTGATGTCGTTTTACAGCGTCGTCGGCGGCTGGATCCTCCGGTACTTCCTCGAGAGCGCGACGGGCGCGTACTTCGCGGACCCGGGGGCCCACTTCGCGGCGATCAGCTACGGCGCCGAGGCCTTCGGCTACCAGCTCGCCGTCCTCGCGGCCACGGCCCTGATCGTCGCCGCGGGGATCAGACGCGGTATCGAGGCGACGACGAAGGTGATGATGCCCGGCATCGTCGTGTTGCTCGTCGGGCTCGCGGTCTGGGCGTTCCGACAGCCTGGCGCCGCGCAGGGGTACGAGTTCTACCTCGGGTTCGACGGCGCCTACCTCGCGGAGAACTTCCTGTCGGTGCTGGGCTCGGCTGCCGGCCAGGCGCTGTTCACCCTCTCGATCGGCAGCGGGACGATGATCACCTACGCCTCCTACGTCGACGACGACCGTTCGCTGCCGCTGGACGCCTCGGTCATCGCCGTACTGAACCTCGGCATCGGCGTTCTGGCCGGACTCGTGGTGTTCCCGCTGCTGTTTTCGTTCGCCGCGGGTCCGACCGAGGGCGGCCCTGGCGCCCTGTTCGTCGGCATCGCCGGCGCCTTCGCGAGCCTGCCCGGCGGGCGGCTCCTCGGCGTGGTCTTCTTCCTCGTCGTTCTCCTCGCGGCCCTGACGAGCCTGATCAGCATGCTCGAGATCCCGGTCTCGCTGCTGGTCGACGAGTTCGACCTCGAGCGCTCGACGGCGACCCGAGGGCTGTTCGCCCTGGTCGCGGTCACCGGCGGCGTGAACGCGTTCAGTCCCGCGGTCTTTACCCTGTTCGCGGACCACCTCGTCGACCTGCTCCTGGTGCTTGGCCTGACCGGGTTCATGGTGTACACCGCCTGGGTACTCGGTCCGGCCGCGCTCGAGGAGTACCGCGACGGCGCGGGACCGATCTCGCGCCCGCTGGCGATCCCGTGGCGGTACGCGATCGGGACCGTCTTCCCGGCGTTCCTGCTGTTTACGTTCTACGCGGACGCTACGGCCCTGATCGGACTCTCGGCAGGAACGGGGCCGCTGCTGGTCGCGACGCTGCTGACGGTGGTGCCGTTCGTGCTGGTGGCCCGCCGCTCCGTCTCCCGGAACCGGCCGCAGCCGACCGAGAGCGCGGACTGACCGTCAGTCGCTTGCCTCGGCGAGCTGAACCGTTCGCTCCGGTTCGACCACGCGGCGATCGGGGAGGTCGGTCTCCGGCTCCCGGCCGACGGTGAAAAAGCGCTCGGTGCGGGTCAGCTCCTCCGTCGCCGGACTCGGTTTCGCCATGCGCTCGTACTCGACGGCCACGCCCTCGGGCTCGGCGGCGATGCGAACCACCGGCAACTGGTAGGAGGGGTAGAATACGGGCGGCAGGATCCCGATGACCCCGCTCCGGCGGTGGAGCCGCTTGAGCCACGTTCCGGAGTTGACCAACAGCCCGCCCTCGATCTCGCGGACCCCGGGACGGTGGGTGTGGCCGTAGCAGTAGATCGTCGTCGCGGGCTGCTCGGAGAAGATCTCGCGGGCCGCCTCCTCGTAGGGTTCCTGAGGGTCGACGGTGAGTTCGGTCTCGAAGACGCCGAAGCGGTCGACGGTCTTCCTGATGTCGCGTCGAATGAAGTACAGCGGGACCCCGATCAACAGGAGGAGCCCGCCGATGGCGACGTTGAGCGCGAGGAAGAACCAGGCCGCGGTTCCGGCCCTGCCGAACTGCCCGAGAAACGCCTCCGTTTGGTCGACCGGCGCCGACCAGATTCCCGCGAGGTCAAGCCCCGCGAGCACCGCGAGGACGACGCTGACGTTGAACAACAGCAAAAAGGGGACCATCGAGTACCGCAACAGCGGGTTCATCTCCCGGTAGAAGTACTTCGAGAGGATCCAGACGGGCATCCGCTCGGTCGGCGTCACCGCCTGAACGTCCTTCAACCAGTTGTACCGCCCCCGATCCGAGAGCTGTCCCGCACGGCTGGTCACGAGCGTGTTGTAGTAGTACCCGAGCGGGGTCGCGTGGGGGTTGCCCCAGTCCTCGATCCGATTGTTGGCGTCGTGTTGGTGACCGTGCTCGAAGTGGATCGCCTGGTCGCCGACCTCCCGGGAGAGCCACTTCTCCTGGATCAACTCGACGTTGTACTCGGCGAACCGGTCGACGTACTCGTCGTAGGCCGCGAGTTCGTGGTCGTGGTTGCCCGGCAACAGCGTGATCGGGACGTTCTCGCCGGTCGCACGGAGCTGTTCGAACAGCTCCGGGTACGTCCGCTCGAGCACGTCGAACTTCTCGATCCCCTCGACGGTGGTAAACTCCCAGAGCCCGAACGCGTCGCCGTTGATGATCAACTCGGCGTTCTCGTCGGTCGCCTCGAGCCGTTCGAGGAACGCGAGCAACTCCTCGAGGAACTCGACGTGCTCGAGTTGCTCGTCGCCGCCGATGTGGAGGTCGCTGATGACGTAGTAGACCCGATCATCGGAGTCGGTGTCCATTATCCACACACTCCCGGCGGATCCCAAAAGGTGTTGTCTTCCGTACCGCGGACTGGAACTGGACTGCGAGATCGCAAGCCCAACCGCTACCCCGCGGCGGGCGGTGAATGGGGTATGGTCAGAATCTCGACGATCGTCATCGTGGTCGCGATCGTGCTCGGTATCGGCCTCCTCCCGATCCCCGTCATCCCCGGCGTGGGAATCCTCGTCGGCCTCACGGGCGTGATCCTGGGAATTATTCTGCGGTTACTCGGGTACTAGCGACGGTATCGCGGCGGAGCCGTTTTCGACCCGAACGACGACGGCACAGCCACGGCGTCTCCGAGGCTGCGTCCTCGACGTCGCTCCGAGAGCACCTCGCTTCGGCGGGCACGCGGCTCGTCGACCGGGATCGGTCGTCCCGAGGTCGGAGTGAACATTTGCGCTCCACAAAACACTCTTGACGGGGTGCGTTCATGATGGTTTATAATGAGCGAGCGCGCCGACGAGGGACCGGCCAGCATCGACGACGTGCGATCGAACCCGATCCAAACCCGCGACGACTGGGAGCGGTACCGCGAGCGGGCCCGCGAGGACCCGGGCGCGTTCCACGGCTCGATCGCGAAACGGGAGATCCACTGGTACCACGACGACGAGGGCGCCTGGCTCTCCTGGGACGACGAGGACGGCGCGTGGGACGGGTTCGACGCCGAGACGGGCACTCGAGCGAGCCGCGACTTCCCCGAGTTCAGCGAGCCCTGGGACGTCGCCTTCGACGACTCGGAGGCCCCCCTGTACGAGTGGTTCGCGGGCGGGCTGACCAACGCCTGCTTCAACGAGGTCGACCGCCACGTCCTCGCGGGCCACGGCGACGAGACCGCCTTCCACTTCGAGGGCGACCGCTGGGATCAGTCGAAAAACGACGGCCGGGGCGGTCCGGTCGTCTCCGAGGACGTCTCGAGGCGGGAGCTGCTGGTTCGAGTCGCGGAGGCCGCCCAGGTCCTCCAAAATCTCGGCCTCGAGACGGGCGATCGCATCGCCCTGAACATGCCCAACATCATGGAGCAGCTCTACTACACCGAGGCCGCCAAGCGGCTCGGGATCGTCTACACGCCGGTGTTCGGCGGCTTCAGCGACAAGACGCTCTCCGATCGGATCGCCCGGCTGGGCGCCGACGTGTTGATCACCAGCGACGGCGGCTACCGCAACGCCGAGATCGTCCCCTACAAGGAACGGTACGCCGACCCCGCACTCGAGGACTACCTGCCCGTCGAAACGGTGACCGAGATCGTCGACGACACCCTCGAGGAACTCGACCTCCGCGAGCGCCACGCCGAGACGATCCGGGAACGGGTCGCGCGGGCGATCGAGGGCGAGGCCACCGTCGATCGGGGGCAGGCGATGCGGGGGGTCGGCAACGCCCTCGAGACGTTCGCCGACCTCTCGGGCGAGGCGCTCTCGGAGATCCGGACCGAGATCGCACGCGCCCTGGTCGACTCCGAGGAACGGCTCGAACGGGTGGTCGTCGTCGAGCACACCGGCCAGGAGATCCAGACCCACGAACGGGACGACTGGTCGGCCGACCTGATCGCCGACGCCCGGGAGGATATTCTCGCGCAGGCGCGCGAGGCGGGGTTCGACCTCGAGCGCTACGACGATCTGCTCGCACTGGAGGACCGCGACCTCGTGCGGGCGCTGTGGGCCAGCTCCCGGCCCGTTCCCGTCGACGCGGAGTATCCGCTCTTCGTGATCTTCACGAGCGGGTCGACGGGCAAGCCGAAGGGCGTCGTCCACGACCACGGCGGCTACACCGCCGGGATCGCGAACACGATGAAGGTCTCGTTCGACGTCGTCCCCGGCGAGGATACGATCTTCGTCGTCGCCGACCCGGGCTGGATCACGGGCCAGTCCTACCTCGTCAGCGCCTCGCTGACGACCCGGACGACGAGCATCTTACTCGAGGGTGCGCCCGTCTACCCCGACGCGGGTCGATTTAGCTCGGTGATCGAGCGCTACGGCGCGACCGTCTTCAAGGCCGGCGTCACCTTCCTGAAGGGGATCATGGAGGACGACGAGAGCGTCGCCGACGTGCGCGAGTGGAGCACGGACTCCCTGCGGGTCGCGACCTTCTGTGCCGAACCCGTAAGCCCCGCAGTTCAGGCGTTCGGGATGGAGGAGGTCTGCGAGCGCTACATCAACTCCTACTGGGCGACCGAGCACGGCGGGATCGTCTGGAGCCACTTCTTCGGCAACGACGACTTCGAGCTCCGGGCGGACGCCCACACCTACCCCCTGCCGTGGGTGTTCGGCAACGTCTGGGTCGAGGAGGAAGCGGACGCCGACGGCACCAGCGAGTGGCGCGAGGCCGACCTCGAGGAACGGGGCGAGATCATCGTCGAGGAGCCGTATCCCTACCTGATGCGGTACGTCTGGGGCGACCTCGAGGGGTGGGACGGCGCCGACTGGTCGGGCGAGTGGACGGGCGACGACGAGCGCTTCGAGGACGTCTACTGGGTCGAGAACGAGGGCGAGTACGCCTACCTCCAGGGCGACGTCGCCAAGAAGTACGCGGATGACTCCTTCAGCCTCCACGGACGCTCCGACGAGGTCATCAACGTCTCGGGCCACCGGATGGGAACCGAGGAGATCGAGGGCGCAATCTTGCAGGACAAGCGGATCAACCCCGACTCGCCGGTGGCCAACGCCGTCGTCGTCGGCGCCGACCACCACGAGAAGGGGCTGACGCCCGTGGCCTTCGTCCAGACCAAACCCGACGACCGCCTCACCAACGAGGTCGAGGCTCGCCTCTCCCGGCTGGTCCGCGAGGAGAAAGGCGTCACCGCGGTTCCCGAGGCGTTCATCGAGGTCGAGGCGTTCCCCGAAACGCGGTCGGGGAAGTACATGCGCCGGATGCTGACCGCGATGTTGAACCGGGAACCGATCGGCGACACGAGCACGCTTAAAAATCCCGCCGTCGTCGAGTCGATCCGGCCGAAGTGCGAGCGCTGGCGCCGCCGCCAGGACCTCGCCGCCGAGCAGGAACTCCTCGAGCAGTACCGCAACGTCACGGTCCAGTACAACGACGTTCGGGGCGCGGAGGGAGAACGGATCGCGACGGTCACGGTCGACAGCCCGCCCGTCAACGCGCTCACCGAGCGGGCGTTAGACGAGCTCAACACCGTCCTCGAGCACCTCGATCGCCGCGAGGACGTCGGCGCCGTCGTCGTGACGGGTGCGGGCCCGTCGAACTTCGTCGCCGGGGCGGACGTCGAGCAGTTCTTGGAGGAGGTCCACGAGTTCGAGGACGCCGTCGCCTTCCCGAACACGGCCCACGAGGCCTTCCGCCGGATCGAGGAGCTTTCCGTCCCCGTGGTCGCCGCGATAAACGGCGCGGCGCTGGGCGGTGGCAACGAGCTCCAGCTCGCGGCCCACTACTCCGTCGCCGAGCGAAGCGCCGAGTTCGGCCAGCCCGAGCTCAACCTCAACCTGATCCCGGGGTACGGCGGCACCCAACGGCTTCCCCGCGTGCTCGGCGAACGGCGGGGAACGGAGGGGATTCGCGACGCGGTGACGATGATCACGAACGGCCGAACCGTCGACGCCGAGGAGGCCCTCGAGCTCGGCCTCGTCGACGAACTCGAGACCGAGCGAACGGCTCGGATTCGGGCGTCGGAACTCGCCCGCGAACACATGACTGGGGCGGACGATACCCTGGCCGAGGCCCGCGAACGGCGCCTCGAGAACCGCTCGGCGTGGGCCGAGGCCGGCGAGTTCCCGACCGAGGTGCTCGAGGATCCGACCGTCGAGCGGAACCGAACGCAGTGCGAACACGCGAGCGAGGGTCGTGCGAAGGCGTTCGAGCGGGCGATCTCGGCGATTCGGACGGGATTCGAGGAGGGCCTCGACGCGGGTCTCGAGCGCGAGGCGACACACTTCGCCGAGGCCGTCGTCGACCCCGAGGGCGGGAAGGCCGGGATCGAGAAGTTCCTCGAGCGGGCCAGCGAACCGCTGCCGACCCGCGAGCGCTTCTCGCCCTCGCTCGAGGAGGAACGCGAGTTGCGCGAGTCGGGACGGCTGCTCCCGCCGGGCGAGCCGTTCTACCCGGGCGTCGACGAGATCCCCGACTACCAGTACGCCCAGCTGGTTCGCAAGGACGACGAGACCGGCGAGGCCGACCACGGCGACCCCGAGGAGGCCGAGGTCGAGGAGGTCGTCCCCGTCGAGGAGCCCGGCCCGAACGAGGTGCTCGTCTATGTCCTGGCGAGCGAGGTCAACTTCAATGACATCTGGGCGATCACGGGGGTTCCGGTCAGCCAGTTCGACAGCCACGACCAGGACTACCACGTCACCGGCAGCGGCGGGGTCGCGCTGATCGTCGACGCCGGCGAGGCGGTCGTCCGCGAGGGACGGGTATCGGTCGGCGACCTGGTCACCATCTACTCGGGCCAGAGCGACGTGCTCTCCCCGCGGATGGGGCTGGATCCGATGTACGCCGGATTCTCGATCCAGGGCTACGAGGGCCCGAACGGCAGCCACCAGCAGTTCATGCTCGCCCAGGGTCCGCAGGTGTTGCCGATCCCCGAGGAGGCGACGATCGAGCAGGCCGGCGCCTACGTCCTCGCGACGGGCACCGTCTGGCGCGCGCTGTTTACCACGCTGGACATCGAGCCCGAGACGTCGATGTTCGTCGAGGGTGCCTCGACCGGGACGGGCTGGGAGACGACGAAACTCGCCGCCCGCAACGACGTCGACGTGACTGGACTATGCTCGAGCGCCGAGCGCGCCGCGCGGATCGAGGGCCTCGGCGCCGACGCGATCGATCGCACCGCCGATCCGTACGACGACATCTGGGGGCGGATCCCCCGCGAGGAGGACGCGTGGGACGACTGGAAGGAGGCGGGCCGGGAGTTCGTCGAGGCCTACGAGGCCCACCACGACGGCCAGCGGGCCGACTACGCCGTCAGCCACGCGGGCGAGCTCTCCTTCCCACGGAGCTTCCAGCTGCTCGAGGAGGGCGGGAAGCTCGCCTTCTACGGCGCCTCGACGGGGTACTACCTGACCTTCCTCGGCAAGCCCGGCGCGTCGACCCCCGACGCGATGTTCGAACGGGCCGACGTCCGGGCCGGCGACGGCGTCCTGCTCTACTACGGGACCGACACCGGTCCCGACGGGGTCGTCGACGAGACCGGGCTGCGAGCGATCGAGGACGCCCGCGAGGCCGGCGCCCGGATCGCGGTCGTCGCCTACACCGACGAGCAGGCGGAGTTCGTCGAGTCGCTGGGCTTCGGCGACGCCGTCGAGGGCACCGTGAGCCTCGAGGGACTGCAACGCCGCGAGGACGACTTCCGCTGGCCCGAGACGCTGCCGGATCTGCCCGACGCCCAGGCCGACCCCGAGGCGTTCAGGGCGGTCGTCCAGTCGATCACCGACGAGGTGTTCAAGCCCCTGGGGAAGGCGGTCGGCGACCTCCTCGGGACGCCGAAGAATCCGCGGGGCTACCCCGACGTAGTCTTCGAGCGGGCCGGCCACGACGCGCTGTACGTCAGCACGATGCTCGCGAAACCCCACACCGGACGGGTCGTCTACAGCGAGGACCTCGAGGACCGACGGTACTCGATGTACGCCCCGCAGGTGTGGATGCGCCAGCGCGAGGTGTTGATGCCGACCGCCGAGATCCTCGGCACCCACCTCAGCAACGCCTACGAGGTCGAGCAACTCAACGAGGCCGTCGACGCCGGCGAGATCGACCTCACCGATCCCGAAGTCGTCGACTGGGACGACCTCCCCGAGGCCCACCAGGCGATGTGGGATAACGAACACGAGGCCAGCAGCTACGTCCTCGAGCACGCCCTCCCGGACGAGGGGCTGGCCTCGAAGGAAGAACTGTTCCTCGCCTGGGCCGACCGCGGGAACTGAGCCCTCGAGACCGCGGCCACTCCGCATCGTGGTTGCGACGGAACGAATCCGAGACGAGCGAATTGCGGAGCGTATCTATCCCACTCGTTTGGAATGAAAATAGGCCGGCGGAGCGCGCCTCTGACACGCCTCGCGATCCTCCGGCCTGCTCCCATCGCTACTCGTTCGGCGCCCTCGAAATCGAGCGAACGGGTGGCGACGCCGTCGGACGGCGCGATTTGAACTATGTTTAGCCATTTTCCACCCCTTCTTATTATAGTTAAAAGATAAAAAGATTATTATAACTTGCTTAGGTAGAATCACGTGGTCGGTGGGGGAGTTATTCGAACTGCCCTAACGGTCAGAGGTCATGCCTTCACCCTCGATCCCACCGACCTCGCACCACGAACTACTACACGGACCACGCGGCGAGCCGGAGCGCGATCTCACTCGGCTCGCCTTTCGGGATGTCGCTTCCTCGAGGCCGGGGACTCGCGCCCGTCGGCGTCCGCGCCGACCGACCGAAGCGGATCCGAGCCGTTGTCACGACCGTAGTGACGACCGCGTGACTATCCTCGCACTCGCGGCCCGCTTATCCCGCGGGACGACGAGGGAAACGTATGGCGTTCGACTCCAAAACCCGTGCCGCCGGAACGTGCACGCAGTGTGGAAGCGTCTTCGCGGTCCGACAGTCGGACGGCGGGGCGATCGAACCGATCGGCGTCCGCCGCTGTTCCTGCGGAGGGTCGTCGTTCGACGTCCTCGAGAGCGAACCGACCGATCCGTGCGCGGCGAGCGACTGAGCGCGTCGGCACAGCCGTTCGAGCGCTGACCGTTCGGGAAGCTGAGACGAACTCGTTCGTCGTACTGTTTCTACTTTGATATGACGTGGTATCCCTCGAGCGGTCGGTTCGACGATAACGCCGGCCGAGAGGTAGCGATTCAGGGTTCTGTTCGATTCCGATATCGTATTATACCAATAGCTCAATCGGGGAAACATGTATGATTTAACCGGTTTCCAGCGAGACCTGTTGTACGTCATCGAGGGTCAGGACGAGCCCCACGGGTTGGCGGTCCAGGAGGAACTCGAGGACTACTACGAGAAGGACATCCACCACGGTCGGCTGTACCCGAACCTGGACACCCTCGTCGACAAGGGGCTCGTCGAGAAAGGACAGGTCGACCGCCGCACGAACTTCTACACCGTCACGCGCCGTGGCAAACGCGAACTCGAGGCCCGCCGGGAGTGGGAACAGCAGTACGTCGAGGATCTGCTCTCGGAGTAACTCGCGAGCTCTTCTGACGAGCCGATCGGACCGAAAGCGACCGCGGCGGTCGCGTCCTCGGCGTCCCCGACGCCGGCTGTTCGGAGTCCGTAACCCGACGCACGGAGCCCGTAACTAAGGGACGGCCGCCGAAGGAGTCGACCATGGCAGGATCCGGTCCCGAGCGAATCGGCGTGTTGGCCGATCCGTACCTCAACGAGTGGCAGGTACACGCTCTCGAACGGCTGCAGGCCGACCACGACGTGACGGTGCCGCTGATCGTCACCAACGAGGAGAAAGCCGACAGCGATCACGAAGCGTGGAACACGCGAGAGCGGATCGGACTCGCGGACGTTCGACAGTTCTTCGCGCTCCTCGAGCGACAGCGGGCGTGGGCGCTCGTGCTCGCGGAGCGAAACCTCGCGAAGCTGATCGGTGAGGAGCGACCGCTCTGGCGGCGCCACCCCGTCGACACCGTCGACTTCCTCGCCGGGGCCGACCGCGTCCGGTGCGATCCGGTAACCGACGGCGCCTGGTACGAGTTTCCCGACGAGGTCGTCGACCGCGTCGCCCGAGACTGCGACGCCGTGATCCTGTTCGGCTTCGGGCTCGTCCGCGGGCCGATCCTCGAGGCCACCGAGTTCGGCGTGTTGAGCTTCCACCCCGCCGACATTCGTTCCTACCGTGGAATGGGTCCGCCGGCGGTGTTTCGCGACGGCCGAGACCGGTGCGGCGCGACTCTCCAGCGGCTGACCGAGTCGATCGACGGGGGCGAAATCGTCGCGTACGACGACGTTTCGATCGAGGACTGTTCCACGCTGTGGGACGTCTTCGACCGCACCGTCGCCCGCCAGATCTCGCTGCTGAGCGAGGGCGTCGCCAACCTGCGGGATCCCGACTTCGAGCCGACGACCGTTCCCGAGGATGAACTCGGCGAGGTGTACTACCGAAAGCGGCGCCGCGAGCTCTCCTTCTCCGGGGGGATCCTGCTGAAGAACCTCGTCGGTCGCGCCGAACGGCGACTGCGGCGCGGCGGTGGACCCAGGGGATCGCCGACCGAACCGTCCGTCTCGAGTCCCGGTCGCCCGCGGTCGGGAGATTAGTCCTCGAGTCCGTCGGCGGCTCCGTCCGACGATCTCTCGCTACCTGTGTCGACGCCGTCGCTTGAGGCGATCGAACGCCGCCACCGTCCTCGAGTTCCCGGTCCGGCGGTAACCGATCAGGACGGAGTCAGCCGGTCCCAGAGGGACTTCATCTCCGACGCCGTCGATAGCGTGTTGAGCTCGCGGTAGGCCGATTTCTCCTCGTCGTAGTTCGACTCGAGGGGCGCCTGCGCGTCGTCGGAGAGTTCGAGTTCGGTCGCCAGCATCGACAGCCCCTCGTAGGTCGTCATCTCGAACCGCTCGGTCATCATCCCGGCGTTGAGATAGACCATATCGAGCAGGTCCTCGTCGTCGATCTGGCGCTCGAGGGTGCGGCGCTCTTCCTCGAGGGCGTCGAGGACCGGCGCGTCCTCGGTCTCCGGGCGAACGTCGAGGGCGTCGAAGACGTCCTCGAGTCGCTGGACCTGGGTTCGGGTTTCGTCGCGATGATCGGCGAACCCCTGGCTCAGTCGGTCGTTGCCGGTGTTTCTCGACATCTCATCGAGCGCGTCGACGAGTTCCTGCTCGACGTAGTACTGCTGGCGGAGCTTGTAGACGAACAGGTCGTGAAGGCCAGTGATACTCATTCCGTTTCATCCGCCACCGACCACGTCCATAATCATCGCCCCCGAACACGCAGGGGAGACGGCCGCCCGGTCCGACTCGACGGCGTCCGCGTCGCTACTCCGACTCGAGGGAGGGGACGTCCGCGGGCGTGTCGAAGTCGTGGTAGTGTTCGCCCTTCTCGGTGCTGAGGATGTCGAGCGCCGCGGCGCCGCCGTCGCCGGCGGCGATGACGGCCTGCCACTCCTCGGCCCGGACCATCGCGCCAGTCGCGTAGCAGCCCTCGACGCTCGTCTCCATGCTGAGGTTCACGTCGACGGTGTCCTCGTCGTCGAACTCGCAGCCGACCTCTTCGGCGATCGAGCGGTCGGCGCCGGTCGCGAGCACGACGTACGTCGCCTCGTACTCGCCGTCGTCGGTCTCGATCCGGAACCCGTCGTTGGTCTCCTCGACGGCGGTCACCTCCTCGTCGCCGTGGAGCTCGGCGCCGCGGTCCTCGACCTGGCCACGGGTCACCGCCATGAACTCGCTGCCACTGATGCTGCGGATGCCGGGGTAGTTGAACAGGTGAGCCTTGTGCATCCAGGTCTCGTCGGTGTCGAAGACGATCGTCTCGAGGCCGTTTTTCGCGGTAAACAGCGCCGCGCTCAGTCCGGCCGTGCCGCCGCCGACGATGGCCACGTCTGACATGTTCGCACCTACGACGACACGCCAGTAAACGGTTGCGCAAGGGGCGTACAGTTCCGATACTCAGTACTCGAGGGCGTCGGGATCGACGCGTTCGGCTTCGGGTGCGGGGTCGCTCGAGACGGCGACGTCGCCGCGAGCCCCGTCCTCGCCGTCCGTGGACAGCACGATCGTCGCCTCGACCAGCAGCGGCGCGAGCACGCCCGCGATCACGGTCCCGGGGTTCGAAAGGGGCGCGCGGACGACGACCCGGTCGTCGGCTGCGAGTTCGCGATCGGCGACGACGCCGCGGGCCGCCTCGAGGGCCTCGCCGTGGGTCAGCGTCCGCTCGCCGTCGGTGACGAGGTCCGTTCCGGGATCGACCGAAAGCGGCGGGAACGAGGGGTTCTCGCTCCAGAGCCCGGCGTCGAAGTGGTGGACCCCCGGCTCCGTCGGCGGGTCGCCGTAGGAGACCCGCTGGGCCCCCGGCGGTAGCTCGTAGGCGTCGCCCTCGGCGGTCGGCGCGACGAGGGCGCGGAACGCGTCCGCCTCGGCGAGGTCGGTCGGCGGATCGAACCGGGTGGTCCCCTCGAGCAGGGTCGTGCCGAAGAAGGCGAGCAGGGCGAGGGGACCCTCGCCGACGACGCCGACGGTGACGTCCTCCCGAACGCCCGAGTGGCGCAGGAAGTTGCCGGCCTTCCAGGCGGAGGTACAGAGCCAGTGGCGGTCGTACTCGCGCTCGGTCGCGTCGACCAGCGCGGTCCGGTCGCCGCGTCGCTCCCGCGCGAGCAGGTCGTCGACTGTCGCGGCGTTCATACGGGTCACTGGGAACCGATCCCAAAAAAGCGCGCCGACTCGCGGGCGTCGGTCGTCAGTCGTCGGCCGCCTCCGCCGGCTGCTCGAGGTCGGTCCCCACCAGATCGAGGAACGCCGCGAGCCACTCGGGGTGGTCGGGCCAGGCCTGGGCGGTCACGAGGTTGCCGTCCCGCGTTACGGTCTCCGCCCACTCCGCGCCGGCCTGGCGCATGTCGACCTCGAGCGCGGGGTAGGCCGTGCAGGTCCGGCCCTCGAGGACGTCCGCGGCCGCGAGGATCTGCAGGCCGTGACACAGCGAGGCGACGGGTTTGTCCTCCTCGAAGAAGTGCCGGACCGTCTCGAGGACCGCATCGTACGTGCGGAGGTACTCGGGGGCCCGTCCGCCGGGAACGACGAGCGCGTCGTAGTCGCTCGGGTCGATCGCCTCGAAATCGTGGGTCAGCTCGAAGTTGTGGCCCGGCTTCTCGGTGTAGGTCTGGTCGCCCTCGAAGTCGTGGATCGCCGTCGGGCACTGGTCGCCCGCCTCCTTCTCGGGACAGACCGCGTGGACGTCGTGACCGACCGCCTGGAGCGCCTGAAACGGCACCATTACCTCGTAGTCCTCGACGAAGTCGCCCGCCAGCAGGAGTATCCGTTCGGACATGGCGCGTTCACGTACGACGCGGCTCGGGAAAACTCGCGTTGCTACCCGTCGTGACTGTCACCCGAAGCGATACCTCGGCGTGCGCTCTCGAGCGGCGTGTCGTTCAGAACGCCCGCTTGATCTTCTCGAAGAAGCCCTCGTTGACCTCGATCTCGTCGCCGCCGGCCTCGGCGAACGCCTCAAGGGCGTCGCGCTGTTCCTCGTTGAGCGAGTCGGGCGTGACGACCTGGACCTTGACGTAGAGGTCGCCCTGGCCGCGCCCGCGCAGGCGGGGCATCCCCTTGCCCTGCAGGCGGAACGTCTCCCCGCTCTGGGTCCCCTCGGGGACCTCGAACTCGACGCTGCCGTCGAGCGTCGGCACCTGCACCGTGTCGCCGAAGGTCGCCTGCGGGAACGAGATCGGGAGCCGGTAGCGGAGGTCGTCGCCCTCGCGCTCGAACTCGTCGTGCTCGGCGACCGCGACATCGATCAGCAGGTCCCCGCGCGGGCCGCCCTCGGGGCTGGGCGAGCCCTCCCGTTCCATCCGCAGGGTCTGGCCGCTCTGGATCCCGGCGGGCACCTCGACCGTCAGGGTCGCCTCGCCGCGGACGTACCCCTCGCCGCGACACTCGCCGCAGGTCTCGGAGTAGATCGTCCCCTCGCCCTCACAGCGCGGGCAGGCGGTCGTCTGCTGGACGCGGCCCAGCGGGGTCTGCTGGACCTGCGTGACCTGACCGCGTCCCTGACACTCCGGACAGGTCCGGGCGTCGGCCTCGGGCGGGTGGCCCTCGCCGTCGCAGACGTCGCAGGCCTCGGGTCGCTCGACGCTAAACTGCTTCTCGACGCCCTCGTAGGCCTCCTCGAGCGTGATCTCGAGGTCGGTCCGAAGGTCCCGTCCCTTGCGCGGGCGCTGGCGACCGCGGCCGCCTCCGCCGCCGAAGACCTGCTCGAAGATGTCGCCGAGGCCGCCACCGCCCATGCCGCCGCCCATCCCGCCGAACGGGTCGCCGCCCATCCCGCCGGCGCCGGCGTCACCGGCGTCGTAGCCGTGCTTTTCGGCCTGTTCGTAGCGGTCGTGGCCCATTCGGTCGTAGGCCTCTCGCTTCTCTTCGTCGGTCAGGACCTGCTTCGCCTTCTGGATCTTCTTGAACTTCTCTTCGGCGTCGGGGTCGTCGCTGACGTCCGGGTGGTACTCCGTGGCCTTCTCCCGGTAGGCGCTTTTGATCTCGTCGGCCGAGGCGTCGGGACTCACGCCGAGAACGTCGTAGAAATCCTCGCTCATTCGTTGTTGGCGGTACTCGGTTGAGACACTTGAAACGACCGTTCGCCTCCGAACCTCTCGTTCGGATCGGCCGTCAACTCCGTCGCTTCTCGTCCAGGTACCCCTGCATCTTCCGAAGTGCGGCCTCCGCTTCACTTCGGTTTTGCTCCAGTCGCTCTACGACCGAGGCGGGAAGATCGAGGCTCTCTGCGAGGAGGATCAAGCGGTCGAGAAGCGTGATTTCGATCCGTTCGTTTATCGTTCCGACCCCGATCACGTCTAGGTCGCGAAGGTCGCCGTCTTCGACCTCACTGACGAACTCGTCCTTCTCGGCGAGCAACCCCTCCATAATCGGACTCCCCCGCTCTTTCTGTGGCCTGTCGACCGTTTCGAATATCTCCTCGATCCGGTCGATCTGCGTCACCGTATCCTTTCGATGGTCGGCAAATAGTTCGCTGATCTCCTCGCTGGCTGCTGCCTCCGAAAGATCGCCGTTGAGATCGAGGATTTCGACCTCCGCGTGGTACAGTTTCTGTAACTCCCGCTCGAACATATCCGATTCCGTTTTGATGCTCATTGGTTCTCTCACGTCGATTCACTGCAGTTCCTTCGCGCGCTGAACCGCAACTCGCTACTCATCGTCGAAAACTATCCCTTTGATGCAGTCCTGGACCTCTGCAGTGTCTATTTTATCGCTCTCCATCAGCAGGCGTAGTCCCGCCGGGGAGAGGTCGTTTCCAACTTTCAGGTCCTCCAGAAGCGCCGCTATCGGTGCGGGGCTTGCCTCGATCGTGAGATCGACGTCCTCGACGAGGAACTCGTCCCGCTTTCCGGCCGCGTATATCGCGTCTTCCAGGAACTGTTCCGCTACGACGGCCGACCGTTCGGAGTCGTCTCGAACCATCGCTTCCGTGATTCCCGTGTTGTACAGCACGAAGGCGAGACCGTCTCGAAGTCCGCTTGCGAACTCGTCGTCTTCGTACTCCACCCCGCTCCCGGAGAGGTGCTCGAAGAGCTTTTCGCGCTCTGCTTCTTCGAGATGCTCGAAGAGGATCCCGAAGTCGAGGATCGCATTATAGACTCGCTGGCGGATATCGCGACGGCGTTGATACCGCTGCTGCTTCGCGTGCTCACCCTCGTACGATTTCTCCCCGGTAAGCCACCGACGGTCCTCGGTCGTCAACATCGCGTTCTTCCGTTCGTTCATTGTTCTGGATCTCGCTCGAGCGACGTTAGCAGCCCATCGTATAGTGTGTTTGATTTACTACAAATGGATATCTATTTACTCCGTTGAGGTGCCGTCTACCCATGAGTCGACGTGGCACTCGTAGGGTGAAGAATATTTTCCCGTCTCCGTACGCCAGACGTCCGAGATCTACGGATTTGAGCACCAGAGGGCGATGACTGACTCGACGGTCGACGCGGCGAAGACGGAGTATGCCGGTCGGTCAACTCCCGGAAAGCTCGTCGAGATCGCGAGGTACTTCCTGTTTATCGGTATCGTCGGCTTCGGCGGGCCGATGGTTCACATCGCGATGATGGAGGACGATCTCGTCGGAGACGAGAGCAAGGAGTGGACCGAACAATCGGTCTTCATGGAGGGGCTCGCGATCTGTAACATGCTTCCGGGTCCGGCGTCGACTCAGCTCGGAATCTTCATGGGATGGATCTACGCCGGTACGAAGGGAGCACTCGTCGCCGGATTTTTCTTCATGCTCCCGACGTTCGTTCTGGTCGTCTTCTTCTCCTGGCTGTATTTTGCCTACCAGCAAGTTCCAGCCGTCGAAGCGGTGTTTTACGGGATCAACCCCGTCGTGATCGGGCTCATCGTCGGCGCCTGTTACTCGATGACTCGGAGCGCCCTCGAGGAAGGGAGAACCGACGTAGCGTTCGAGATTCGCGGTAACTCCTGGAACGTCGACTACCTGCTCGTCGTCTTGCTGGTCGCGACGACGCTCGTCCAGGCCGTGTTTGGCCCTAACCCGGTGCTTCTGTTCGTCCTGTCCGGCCTCCTCGGCGTCGCGGTGTACCGGTCCGACTGGGTTCGGTCGAACGCGCGCCGGATAGCGCCGTGGGCCATCGTCGGTGCCCTGTTCGCGTTTCGCGACCGGCTTCTCGAGACGGCCGGTCCTGCCGTGCGCACTGTCGTCGAGGCGAGTCCGATCTGGGGAGCGCTGCTCGTCCTCTGGACGAACCCGTGGGTCCAGCTGTTCGCGTTTATGATCTACACCGGGTCGTTCATCTACGGTGGCGGGCTCGTGTTGATCCCGTTTATCGAGACCTACGTGGTCAGCGAGTTCGGCTGGATGACTGGTCGGGAGTTCGTCGACGGGATCGCGATCGGGCAGTTGTCGCCGGGGCCAGTGGTGATGACGACGGCGTTCGTGGGCTACAAGCTGATACTCGACGTCACCGGAGGGGTCGTCGCTCTCGCCGTGGTCGGCGCACTCGTCGCGACGATCGGCGCCTTCGGACCGTCGTTTGCCTTCATCATCGGGTTCTTCCCGTACTTCGCGAGGATCCGGGAGAACGAGATCGTCAGAACCGCCCTGACCGCGGTCAACGCCGCCGTTATCGGCGCGATTCTCGGTGCCACGGTTCTCCTCGCCGAGGAATCGTTTATCGTCGAACAGCCGGCCCTTCCCGTTCCGATCGCGGGGACGGTCTTCGATCTGTTCGCCGTCGTTCTGGGTGTCGCGACCTACTGGCTGTTCGTCCGCGGCGTTCACGCTGCGTATCTCATCGCCGGCGGTGGTGCGATCGGCGTCGGGGCGTTCTTCCTTCTTTAGCCGCTCCACACGAGGGGCCGTATTGCGAATTTCGTCGGTGGTATAGGAAATTGTATTTACCTCTGGTCGTAACAGGCCAGTCAATGACTACCGAACGCGAATCAGTCGACGTACTCGGCCCGTTTCGACAGTTCTTCTCACTGCAACGCGACGTCTTGGTGCTCTCGCTGGCGATGTTCGCTTTCAGTTTAAGGTTCTAGATGACCAACCGGTTTCTGCCCAACTACCTCGTGTACCTCGGCGCCGGCGGGTTCGTCGTCGGGCTGTTCGCCATGCTCGGAAACGTCATCGGAGCGGTGTACCCGTACTACGGCGGCGTCATCTCGGATCGAGTCGGGTCGAGATACGCGCTCACTGTCTTCGGCCTCCTCTCGACGTTCGGCTTCGTCATCTAGCTGGCCTCCGCGTACGTTCCCGCGATCGACCTCGGCGTCGTCGTCCTCGAGCCGCTCTCCCCCACTGCTTTCTTCGGTGTCCTCCTGAGTATCGAAATGGCAGTTGCGCTGCTGACGATGGCCCCGGCCGCCAAAGTCGCCGAGCACGTCGGCCTCAAACCCGTCGTCGGGCTCGGCTTTCTGGTGTACGCGATCTTCCCGATCCTGCTGATCTTCGCGCCGGAGAACGTCTGGATCCTGGCCGCGCTCTTTGCCTTCTCCGGGCTGCGATTTGCGGGACTGCCGGGCCCACAAGGCCCTCGTGTCGGTCCCGCCGAACGCGGTGCCGGCGGTCGCGTAACGGGTTCGTACTACCTCGTTCGGGGCGCGATCGTGATTCCCAGTGACGCACTCGGCGGGTTCCTCTGGCAGTTCGTGAATCCGGAGACCGCCTTCGTGATCGCGTCGGCTATCGGCACGATCGGCGTCGTCTACTTCGGCCTCTTCGGGGAGGAGTTCGAGGCCTACCGGTAAGCGATCCGCTTTTTCGGGTGCTCGAGCCCCGGAACGGCAGCCAAACTCGAGGAGCGATCCGGTCGTCGACGGGCTCGAACGCGATGCTCGAGGCAGGTGGGCTACGTCTATCCGACGCCCGCAAAAGGTGATTACTCATCGGGCGTTTCGGACACTGCGAATCGGAGGGTCGCTGACGGGCGAAGACCCGTCCTTCCAGCCGTCGTCCTCGTCAATGCCACCGGAACGCGAAGCGTTCCGATCGCCTCGGCGATCGTCGTCTTCGAGTTCGAAACGCTCGCTCCGCTCACGTTTCGAAACGACGATTGACTCGTTTCACTCGCCCATCGAGCCCAAGAGGACGACGACGAGTAACACGAGGCGTCGTCCTCTTGGACAGCCCGAATCGAAGATTCGCGGGCAGACGAAAACGACTCAGTCTTCGTCGTTTTCGTCAACGTCGTCAGACTACGCCTGACGGGCTGAAGACGACAACTTACTCGTCGTCGTCTTCAACGTCCTCGAAGTCGGCGTCGACGTACTCCTCGTCGTCGTCGCCAGCAGCGCCACCGGGACCGGCAGCGCCGCCCATGTCGCCCATTCCGCCGGGTCCGGCACCGGCCGCACCGCCTGCACCGGCACCCGCGGCGCCAGCGCCGCCGGCGCCCGCCGCGCCGGCCTGTTGCTGGTACATCTGCTTGCCGATCTCCTGCAGTTCGGTGCTCAGTTCCTGGGTTGCGTCCTCGAGGTCCTCGGCGTCGGCATCCTCGTCGTCGACGGTCTCCTCGAGATCCTCGATCGCCGCCTCGATGTCGGCACGAACGTCGTCGTCGATCTGGTCGTCGTTCTCCTCTAAGAGCTTCTCGGCGCGCTGGATCGTCGCCTCGGCCTCGTTGCGGGCCTCGATACGCTGGCGTTTCTTCTCGTCTTCCTCGGCGTGTTGCTCGGCTTCCTCCTGCATCTCCTCGATCTGCTCGTCGGAGAGGCCGGCGCCGCCCTCGATGGTGATCTCCTCGCTCTCGCCGGAGCCCTGGTCCTCGGCGGAGACGTTGACGATCCCGTTCTCGTCGATCGAGAACGTAACCTCGATCTGGGGCGTCCCCGCGGGGGCCGGCGGAATCCCGCTCAGGTGGAACTCGCCGAGCAGTTCGTTCTCCTCGGCGATCTCGCGTTCACCCTGGAAGACCCGGACCTGAACGGTGGTCTGGTTGTCCGCCGCGGTGGTGAACACCTTCGACTCCTCGGTCGGGATCGTCGTGTTCTTCTCGATCAGCCGTTCGAAGAGGCCGCCCTTGACCTCGATGCCGAGCGAGAGCGGCGTGACGTCGAGC
Organism: Natronococcus sp. JC468; assembly: GCF_012163165.1. Classification (NCBI taxonomy): domain Archaea; kingdom Methanobacteriati; phylum Methanobacteriota; class Halobacteria; order Halobacteriales; family Natrialbaceae; genus Natronococcus; species Natronococcus sp. JC468. Next base: position 3,064 of record NZ_JAAVUO010000019.1, on the reverse strand, counting down.
AGGACGATGTCGTCGACGTCGCCCGAGAGGACCCCGCCCTGGATCGCCGCGCCCAGCGCGACGGCCTCGTCGGGGTTGACGTTCTTCTGGGGTTCCTGCCCGGTGAGGTCCTCGACCTTCTCGCTGACCTGGGGCATCCGGGTCGAACCGCCCACGAGCAACACCTCGTCGATGTCGCCCTTGTCGTAGCCGGCGTCCGCCAGCGCCTGCTCGGTCGGCTCGACGGTGCGCTCGATGAGGTCCTCCGTAAGCGACTCGAACTTCGCGCGGGTCAGAGAGTCCTCGAGGTGGACCGGGCCGTCGTCGGTCGCGGTGATAAACGGCAGGTTGATGTCGGTCTCCTTGCGCGAGGAGAGTTCGATCTTGGCCTCCTCGGCGGCGTCTTTCAGCCGCTGGAGGGCCTGGCGGTCCTCGCGGAGGTCGATGCCGTGTTCGGCCTCGAACTCCTCGGCGAGGTAGTCGATGATCGCCTCGTCCCAGTCGTCGCCCCCGAGGTCGTTGTCCCCGTTGGTCGCGACGACCTCGTAGACGCCCCCGCCGAGGTCGAGGATGGAGACGTCGAACGTGCCGCCCCCGAGGTCGTAGACGAGGACGGTCTGGTCGGACTCGTCGTCGAGGCCGTAGGCCATCGACGCCGCGGTCGGCTCGTTGACGATGCGCTCGACCTCGAAGCCGGCGATCTCGCCGGCGTCCTTGGTCGCCTGGCGCTGCTTGTCGTTGAAGTACGCCGGGACGGTGATGACCGCCTTCTCGACGTCGTCGCCGAGGTACTCCTCGGCGTCGCGCTTGATCTTCTGGAGGATCATCGCCGAGATCTCCTCGGGCGTGTACTCCTCGTCGTCTACTTCGACCGTGTAATCCTCCTCGCCCATGTGGCGCTTGATCGACTGGATCGTCCGGTCGGGGTTCTGGACGGCCTGGTTCTTGGCCGGCTTGCCGACGAGGCGCTCATCGTCGTTGAACGCGACGACCGACGGCGTCGTCCGCTCGCCCTCCGCGTTGGCGATGATCTCCGGATCGCCTCCCTCCATGACCGCGAACGCGCTGTTCGTGGTACCGAGGTCGATACCGAGAATCTTGTTGCTCGTCATTACGAGACGGGTAATGCTCACTTTGGTTTAAAGCTTATCACAGCGATCGACTGCACTTTGGATTATAGCTCACAGGGTGAGAGAGGGTCTCTCGAGCAGGATATCGACCCACCGTGCGAGGAGACCCGATCCTCGAAGCGAATCCGCGCGAGAGATCGGGGGGCGCTCGGTCCGCGATCCAGTTCGAGACCCGCACCGCTGCGGCGAAGGGGACGGTGAAAGCGAGTCGCCGGTACCGGCCGCGAACGTCGGTAGGTGGCGGTTACGGCGGGGTAGCCGCCGTATACTGAATCGCTGTTACCGAATCCGAACGGACATGGATCGACGAACGTTCCTGTCCGGGATCGCCTGCGGGGGGGCGCTGGGCGGGTACGTCCTCACACGCGACGAGCGGGAAGAATCGGGGGATCCCCAGGGGTCGGGGGAGCCGCGCGATCGGCGCGACGAACGGACGGACGATCCGAACGGCCGCGACGACGCGTCGGCTGGGGATTCCGACGACCCGTCGGACGAGGACTCGGTCGGTGACGAGGACGCCGAATCGGTGGTCGACCGCGTCGCGGACGCCGAGGGAATAGTCGTGTTCACGTACGACGACAGCCCGCTCGAGGACTACACGCTCACCTATGAGGTCCACCGGGAGTACGGCGTTCCCGGCTGTACGGCGGCCTGCCCCGGCTACATGGAGGAGCGAGACACGTCCCTCGATCCCGGACAGCTCCGGGAGATGCAAGACGACGGCTGGGGGGTCCTGTCCCACACCTACCGCCATCGAGCGCTCGGTCACATCGAACTGACCGAACCCGCCCGCGAGGGCGACGACCGCCTCTACGTCCAGGCGAACCGCCACGGCGCTATCGCGGACGACCCGCTCGTAGTCTTCGACGAGGGGACCGAGACGACCGCGACGGTCGCCGGACGGGGCAGCGATTCGGTCGGGCAGTACGTCGAACTCGCGGAACCGATCGCCGAGACCGTCGGCCAGTCGGGGTACGTCAGGTATCCCGGGTCGTTCATGCGGGAGATCCTCGAGAAGACCGACGCCCGCCTCGAGTCGTGGGGACTGGAGGTGACGGGGTTCGTCTACCCGTACGGACGGTACGACGGCCTCGCCGAGGAGATCGTCCGCGATCACTACGACGCGGTCGCGAACCACCGCTACGGAGGCGGGCACAATGACCTCGAGGGCCTGGACCCGACGGCGATGCGGCGGATGTACGTCGAGACCGACAAGGCCACCGAGGACGACGTCGACGCGTTCATGCGCACTGCGGCGGACGAAGAGGTCCTCGCGATCGTCGGCGGTCACTCCCAGTACGACACCCTCACCGAGGACCGGATCCGCTACACCATCGAGGCCGCCCTCGAGCGAGACCTCGCGATCGTCACGATGGGGGAGGCGCTGACCGTCCTCGAGCACCTGGACGGGTGATCGGCGTTCGGCCGCGCTCGACGGTCTCGGCCGTCAGCGAACGATCGTTACGGAGACGGGGGAGCGACGCGTCACCGTCTCCGCGACGCTTCCGAGCAGCAACCTCGGGACGCCGGACCGCCCGGTGCTCCCCATGACGACGCGATCGACGTCGTTCTCCCGGACGAACTCGAGGATCTCCCGTCCGGCGTTGCCCTCCGTGAGCACCGTCTCGAGCGTTCGCCCGCGCTCGGCGGCGATCTCGGTCGCGTCCTCGAGGACGTTCTCCCCCTCCGCTCGCGCGAGTTCGTACGGCGTTCGCTCCCGATCCGCGGGGAACGACGTGACCTGTGCGACGTGTAACGCGACGATTTCGGCGTCGGGGAACAGCTCGAGGGCCTCCTCGAGCGCCCGCTCGGCCTGCGACGAGCCGTCGATCGGGACGAGAACGCGATCCATACGCCGTCGACGCCGTCCACCTCGAAATTCCTTGCTCCGTTGAACGGCCCTTCCTTCTGCGGATTGTATCGTTGATTTCAGGGGATTTGGACGCCGTCTGGCG
>NZ_JAAVUO010000018.1:0-76553 GCF_012163165.1 Natronococcus sp. JC468 | reverse complement strand
GGCGAGTTGAGACACGGACGAACGCGATTCCTCCCCGCCCCTTGGGGCGGGGTTTCCTCGCTACCGCAAGACGAACTGCTCGAGCGCTTTGCGGTTGCCGACTGTGCGGGCCGGTACCCTGCGGCGCTCAGCGCGGGTGACAAACAGCGAGTTGCGGCCGTCCGGGCGCTCGTCAATCGTCCCGACGTCGTGGTGGCTGACCAGCCGACCAGGTAGCTCGATGCTAAGACCGGGACACGGGTTAGTGACCTGTTGCTCGAGTCCCAGGCGTCGATGGACACCGCACTCGTGGCGATCAGCCACACGCCGTCGCTCGAGGATCGGTTCGACCACACGGTCACACTCCACGGTGGAACGGTGACTTCCCAGCGTTGAGCAACGAGTGGCTCTCGATTGTGCCGATAGGTTCTCTTCAGGCCAGTCGCGTATCCGAACTGGGCTTGACCACGGCGGAACGTGTTCCAAGCGTTACCTCCAGATTGGTTCGTCCGCCAGGTCTCGTGGGTCCCCCACTGGGCCACCCATCCCGTTTATAGCTAGCTACCTTAATTTCCATACTTCGAAATATAATTATACAGTTAGAAAGTAAGGTCATGTGGCCGGTGTGATCTGATGTCCTTTCCGCTGGTCAGTGGTGGTAGTGGTTTGGCCCCTCTCTTGCCGCCCGTAACGATCCACCGGCCGTTTTCCGATAGTTGTGCGATTTGTTAATCAGCACTACTGTTATACCACTGAAGGTATAATCTGAAGTGACATGGTCGGAATATACGGAGCATTCGGTTCTCCTCGAACAGACTCTATAGCTCTCGAGAATCCACTCTGCTGGCACGGCGAAGAAGATGTTTCAACATATACGGATAATCATCTCACGATAACGACCGTCTCACACCCGTCTGATGAGGAGTCCCAACCGATATTGGCCGATGACGGCACCGTCGCGATCTGGTTGTGGGGCTCGATCTGGGGGTTCGAGAAGCCAGACGGCGAGTATGTTCCCTCGGATGATCCGCCTGCTGCGTACTGTGCAGCCCTCTATGAGGAGTACGGCACGGAGTTCGTCTCCGGTCTCAATGGGAATTTCGTCGGCCTTCTCTACGACAAACTCGAGGCAGAACTCACGTTCTTCACCGATCGCCTCGGCACGCGTCCACTCCACTACGCTGAGGTGAACGGCGGGGCCGTCTTCTCTACCGATATGCAGACACTCGGGGCCCACCAAGCCGTCGACCTTGAGTTCGATCTCGAGTATCTGGCGGAGTATTTCAGCCTGAAGCGGACGTTCGGTGTGAAAACGCCGCTTCGAGGAGTCGAACTCCTGCAACCAGGCTCGCTGACTACTGTTTCGTTGAACGAGGGTGATCGTACTGTTGATCGGTACTGGCGACCGGTGTACGAGCCGACGGATCGATCGCACTCATACTACGCTACCCGACTGGCGGAACTCATCGAACAGGCGGCGCTCGAGCGCACCGACCAGGGAACGGACTATGGACTCCTACTGAGCGGCGGTAGCGATTCGCGGCTCACGCTCGCCGCGCTTGAGCGCGCTGACTGTTCGGTACGCACCTACCACATCAATGATTGGAAGAACACGGAGGCCGACCTCGCCAGGCGGGCGGCGCAAGCTGTCGACGCCCCCTTTACGTTCCTCCGTCGCGACGAGGAGTACCAGGCGCGTTCGTTGGCATCGACACCGTCGGTTTCGACGTTTGGTGGATACTTCAACCAGATCCACGCCGCCGGGTTCGAAGAGACGTTTACTGCCGAGGTCGACGAACTGGTTACTGGCCACTACGGTGATATGCTGTTCAAGGCTAATCATCTCCAAAAGCCAGCTGTCGATCTCGGGCCGGTGGGGTCGTTCGAACTACCGATCGAGACCGAAGTGTCGACCCTTGAGGAGTTTATCGACTACCGCGCGAGCGATGCGCCGTCATATCTCACCGACGCGCTCGACCGTTCGATCCGTGACATCTATGCGGACAACGTTACCCGGCGTGGTGATCGGATCGTCGATCACGGGGTTGAGTACGAGTCACTTCGGGAGGCGGTGCTTTGTAGCCGCTGTCCGCTGACAAACGGGACGTCGCACTTCTTCTACTACGGCACCTTGCAGATGATGCCCTCTGGAACGCTGTTTCTCGATAACCGTCTCATTGATCTCTTCCTCACGATCCCAATCAAGTCGTTACTCCGGGGGAATCTCATAAATCGGGCAATCGATCGATTGTCGCCGGATCTGGCCGCCATTCCCCACGGCGATACCGGCGTCGGACTTAAACACCCCTTCCAACTTCACTGGTTAGGGAGCCTCGCGACCTCGTTCAAACGGAGTCATCTGCCATCGTCAACACCCGGCTCCTACACGACACAGGGGCCGTGGCCGAACCATGCTGATCTGATCCGATCGCATTCGTTCATCCGTGAGACGATCGACGAGAACGAATCACTCATCCGTGAGCTCCCGTTCCTGGACTGGGAGAGCGTGAACGAATGTTACAACGCCCATCTCGCAGGGGCCAACAACCTGGCCGATCTGTATACGCTTGTGACGTTCCTCAATACGCCGATTGCACAGCAGGCAGTCTCGAGGCGGACGGCAACGTCGGTTTCGAATTGACATCTTCCCGCGCTGAAAGTCGCGGGAATCCACGAAGTGGATACTGAGGTTGCACGGGTCCCCACTATTCACTACATGTCTTCTGGGTTAACGAGACGCGACGCGTCTCGATCGCACACCAGAACGTTCCGCGTTCTGGGGACGTCCTCGGGCAGAGAAGGCTAATCAGGACGAAGAGACCGGCTAGTGAACGGGGAGGATTTATTATATTTTATCACTCTAACTTAGATAGAATACACCAATACACCAAAGGCCAATAATGGGGAACGAAAACGCTCACCAATCACAGAATACGGACGTCCCACTTACGGAATCCACGTCCGAGACTCGAGCACTCTCCGACAATGAGATCTTTCATCTATTGAGCAACAGTCGGCGACGAGAGACGATCCGATACCTGCTGGAAACGAGGGACCCGCTCAGCGTGCCCGAGCTGGCCAGATATCTCGTGGCAGCAGAACAGGAGACGCCTATCGGCGACGTGACTCGAGAGCAATACCAACAGGTCTTCCTTTCGCTCTCTCAGTCTCATCTCCCGGCACTCGATACTGTGGGAGTGATCCAGTACGACCAGTCGCAGGATCTCGTTGAGCCAACTGCGCGTCTCGAGGCCTTCGTGCCGTATCTCGATCCCCCATCGACCGAAACAGACAGCGTTCAATCGACAGTGACGTCTCCTGAGTCTGAAGAACGCGCATTCGATAACTGGTACCTCGTCGCCGCTGGTATCAGTGTGATACTGTTGCTGGCCGTCACAGCGAGACTGATCTCGATCCCGGGAGAACTTGTGGGTTGGCTCATCATTGGTCTGTTTCTCGCAGCGACGGCTGCTACAAAGCGAATAGACTCTAGATAGTGTTCGTGCTCCGCGAGTAAGCGTACCCCCTCGAGTACGACCTGGCGCCCAGTCCGTATTCGAGCGGTACCCGCGGTCACCGAACGGACGAGCTGCCTCCCACCTAGGAGCGACGCACCAGTGGCTCGTACCACTCGCGGTTGGTCTGATACCAGTCGATGAACTCGCTGACGCCCTCACGGATATCCCGCGAGGGCTCGTAGCCGAGCAGGTCGTTCGCCTTGCTGATATCGGCGTGGGTGTGTGCAGCGTCGGCCTCGCGCGCGTCCGTGTACTCGAGTTCGAGCTCGGGCGCGAGTTCGTCACGGATCACCTCGGCGAGCGTCTGGATGTCGATGTTGTCAGTGCTGCCGACGTTCAGGATCTCGCCGTCCGCCGCGTCGTCGTGAAGCAGCTGGCGGTTGACGTCGACGACGTCGTCGATATAGGTGAAGTCGCGCGTCTGCTGGCCGTCGCCGTAGATGACCGGTGGCTCGCCGTTCAGACACCGCGAGACGAAGTTGCTAATCGCCATGTTCGGGCGCATCCGCGGCCCGTAGACCGTGAAGTATCGCAGCGATACCGTCGGTAGGCCGTACACCTCGCTGTAGACGCGCGCGTACTGTTCGCCTGCCAGTTTCGAGACGCCGTAGGGGCTGACCGGCGTCGTCGGATGCTCCTCGTCGTAGGGGAGGTACTCGGGCTTGCCGTACACCGACGACGAACTCGCCAGGACGACGCGTTCGGTCTCGGAGTCCCGTGCCGCATCGAGGACGTTCAGCGTGCCGTCGACGTTGATCGAGTTCGGCTTCCGGGGGTTATCGACGCTCGTCCGAACGCCGGCCTGGGCGGCCTGGTGGTAGATCGCGTCCGCATCGCCGACGAGGTCTGCGATGAGGTCGTCGTCGCGGACGTCGCCCTCGACGAACTCGTAGGTGCCGCCGGCCTCCGACGCGGCTGCCTCACAGGTTTCGATCGTGTGCTCCTTGATCCCGATATCGTAGTACGGATCCAGGTTATCCAGGACCGTCACGTCGTGGCCGCCGCGAGCGAAGGCCTCCGTGAGGTTGCCGCCGATGAAGCCGGCGCCACCAGTTACTAAGATTTTCATTGCTTAATAAGCAATATCCTATCTTAAAAAGAATATCGTCTTCCAGAGGAACTCGGCGTCGGTGTTGGGTCTGGATCTAGCGTTCTTAGTCGCCTGCCGCGGGCATTTCTGCGTCCTGGAGGCGGTCCTCGGCCTCGTCCCGGTCGTCGGGGTAGCCGATATCGATCCGCCAGCCCTCGAGGCCGATCGCATCGATCGTCCGGCCCGACTGAATGAGGAGGTCGACCGCGTCACTGATCTCGTACTCGTCGCGGTTGGAGGGCTGGACGAGGTGACAGGCGTGGAAGATCGCGGGCGTGAACGTGTAGAAGCCGGTCATCACCAGGTTCGACGGCGGATCGTCGGGTTTCTCGATGACGTCGGTGATCTCGCCGTAGGCGTTCGTATCACAGACCCCGTATCGCGAGGCCTCGTCCCAGGGAACTTCCTCGACGAGGAAGGCCGCGTCCGCGCGGTCTTCCTGCTGGCGGCGGACGACGTCCTCGAGGTTCGCTTCGAAGATGTTGTCACCCAGAATCAGCATGAAGTCGTCGTCGATGTGTTCCTCGACGGTCAGCAGGGCGTGGGCAAGTCCCTTCTGTTCGCGCTGGTGGGTATAGGTAATCGGAACGCCGCGATACTCGTCGCCGTAGTGATCCATGATCTTCTCCTTGAGGTAGCCGACGACGATGACGAACTCGCTGGCGCCGAGTTCGACGAGTTGGTCGAGACAGTGCGTGATGATCGGCTTCTCGTCGACCTCGACCATTCCCTTCGGTTTGTCCTCCGTTAACGGTCGGAGGCGTGTTCCTTCGCCGGCAGCGAGTACGACAGCTTGCATGGTTCCATCACATGTGGTTGTTATATAATAGTATTTTGTGTTCGGTAATATAGTTAGAGATTCGAGTCGATGGCCCGTTTCGTCTCGAGATACGCACACCGAGAAGTGCCGGCTGGTAACGATCATGGATACCCGGCGGTGGCCTAGAGTCCGATACGGGCGTATAAATCGGCTCAGTGGAGGAGAGCGTTGGTGATTGAATAATAACTGGTCATGACACTCCTCCGATAGCACACTCCCTACCGAAAGATTCGTTCGACCTCAGACTCGAGATGATAGTACTTGGTAGTTACAGGCAGGTGCTCGCGAGAGCTCGGCTTCACGCGGATACATCGCAGCCACCGCCCGTTCTCCCGCTCTAAGACGGCGATCTCATCAAACTCGAGCCGGCGACCGTTCTCTAACTCAATGGTGATGGTCCCTGCCATTATCCTTCTCTGCTACTGTCTTTTATTCTATTATCTATATTTATAATTTCTGGAAGGTGATGAGAAGATTGAGTTTAATCTGTGACGTTCCAGTATCCGAGAGCCGAGTAGCAAAGAGACGGGCGACGGTTTCCGTGGTGTGTTCGGCTCATCGAGGACGAGGATCCATCCGCTTGAATCGGGCTTATCTCTGTAGTTGCTCGATCGAACTACCCGTTCCAGACTCGAGGATTGGCCCTCGAGATCAGTGCCGTGAGTGCGTCGCTGGAAGTGATCGTCGATCTGGGACCCTGTTGTCTCGTTTGGAGCGGAACCCCCCGCTCGAGTAGCCGTCAACCGCTGACAGTCTGTTCTTCGAGTCGAAGAACGAGGTTCTCACCGTGTGAGATGTACTCTCTGTTATCGGGGTGCTGGAAACAAGGACGAACGCACGTATTCAGGCCTATCAGGTGTCGGCGGCCTGCCGGTCGGGGCCCGCATCGGATACGGCGTCTTGAGTCGGGCTGACCGAAACAGCGCCGGTATGGTCGACGGTCACCTGGTAGTCAGCGTACACGAACGAGACGGAACCGGTGAAGTCGGTTCGTGTCTGCGGACAGGGATGGACCAGTCGTTCGAGTGCATCGACATCAACTACCGCCTGCAGCGGTGGCTCGAGATCGGCCGCGTCGATTCCCTCGTGTGCGGCGATCTGTCGTACGATTTGTACGCCGAGTTCTGGATTCACCATATACTACTCCCCACGACGAACCGTTACTTTAACGTCAGTCAGACATACTTCTACTGAGAATCGTAAACAACCTTGTGATTGAGTGAAGTTTCTCGAGGTCCGTGAACTCTTCTGGTTTGCTTAATTACACCGCAGAACCCAATAGCGTTGTTCAGACTCGTGCTGTGCCACAGTATTGGATCCTGTCAGAGATGCTGGGCAGTCCTACCGCAACCGGCAGCCTTATCGCGGTTTGTGTGGCCAACATCGAGTGTGTCTCTCTAACAATGTCACGTACTGATACGGACGTTCCGTTCGCAGCACTCGCTCATCGCCGGCGGCGGGCCGTACTGGCCTGTGTCGTGCAACACCACGTCGTAACTCTCGCCGACCTCGCGGACGAGCTCGCGGTTCAGGAACATGGAGCGACGATCGACGGAGTTCCGGCCGACGCGGTCAGGGAGCTGTATCTTGATTTGTACCACAACCACGTGCCAACGCTTGCGGACGCGGACCTCGTCGTCTACGATCAGGACCAGGACCTCGTCACGATCACGCCGGCGGGAACCGCCGCGTACACCTATCTCGAGGAGGAGGTGTACGAGTTCAGTGGACGGAACTCTCGACCACCGCAGGACTGCTTAGATGAGGGATCATGTTGAGTCGAGTGGACGGACCAGTACGGTTCTCGTGAGCAAGTGGCGCGAGTGACCTGTGAATTTTCTATCCGCTAATGCTGCTTCTGCCTCGAACTACTAGCTTCTCCGCCTCAGGTCCCCTTTTAACGACTGGAACGCCAAAACATGACACCTACGTCACGATTGAAGCGGCACTAGCGTGGTTTCCTTTCCCTCTTTGGTTCGAGAGCAGCAGCTGAACGGTATCGCCAATCTTCTACAGGCGGTTCAAGGCGAGTGCCTCGGGGCTTGACCCCGAGGGTGAAGCCGACAACGCCTAACCTATCAACGCTAATCTATACCTTTACAACACTCGAGCCCGTCGATTAGGGTATGAAGAAGTCGCTCACGAAGACACTCATCTTCCAACTCCAATCCGGTGATGAGCGACTTCTTTCCGAAGCGTACCACGAAGCGCGATGGGTGTACAACCAGACCATCCAATTAGCGAAAAACGGGACGGACTGGGACGACATCTCACCACGTCTTGAAGACGAAGCTGACCTTGTGAAGAACACCACGCAACGTATCGTCGCCAAAGCACTCAACGCACTTCAGCAGTCCTACGACCGCGACGACTACAACACTCCCGGTCACGAGAAGACCGGGCCATACCCGTTGCGAATGAACTTCACTGAGGGATACAACCTCTCCCTCAAAGATGGTGGGATACACTACCGAATCAGTGCCAAACCGTACAATCCGGTGAAAGGCACACTTCGTGGCGCACCAGACAACCTCGAACTTCTCGAACAAGCCCTCGAAAGTGACGACTGGCGTGTGGGAACCGCTGAAGCAATGACGCGTAACGGCAATCACGAACTGCACGTCAACGTCACTCATCTCGAAGCCACGGTTCAAGATAAACACGATGCTCAGACTGTCGTCGGAGTAGACATCAACGAGGATTGCGTAGCCCTTTCAGCCCTTCGTGAAGACGGCATCGCTGATTCGGTGGTCATCGACTACCCTGAAATCAAGGAAGAGCGTCATCGGTACTTCACGATGCGGAAGCGGATGCAAAACGCTGGCCAGACAGCGTTCGACCGCGTGTTCGAGGACAAGGAAGAACGGTACGTTCACAACCAGCTCCACCAAGTCTCCCGGCGAATTGTAGAGTGGGTTCAGCAATTCGAGTCGCCGCTCGTTGTGTTTGAAGACCTCAAGCATATGCGAGATTCGATTGATTACGGCACTCGGATGAACCGTCGGTTGCACTCCCTGCCATTTCACAAACTCCGCTCGTTCGTCGCGTACAAAGCGGCGTTCGAGGGGATTCCGAACGATGACATCGACCCGGCTTACACCAGCCAGACGTGTTCTTTCTCAAGGTGTGAGCATACGGCTCGGTCGAATCGCCGGAAGAAGCGGTTCAAGTGCAACGCGTGTGGTCGGCAAGACCACGCTGACCGAAACGCGGCAGTGAATATTGCGAAGAAAGGATTGGAATCGTTGAATCGAAATGTGCCTGCTCTCAACATGCTTCCGGTTGTTCGGAAACTGCGACCGCAGGCATCGGGCTGTGTGAACCAGCCGACCGTGACCCACGCAACCGTTCGAGGCCACCAAGCCGATGGTCGCGTGGGAGTGTCCAATTAAACCACGGGAAGCCTCGGGGCTTGACCCCGAGGCGGTTCACAGAAGAGCGAAACCGCAATATCCCAACAGCGGTCGGGATCCACGTCGTTTACGGCGTGGAGGATGTCACGATCCAAGCAGTCTTCCAAGTACCGTCCTGTTCTCGCTGCTATTTCCACTCCGATTTCCGGCTGGCGCATTCGTATTCCGACCAGCACTCGAATTCGAGCCGCCTCCGGTTCCAGTGCCTGTATTCGAATCCGAGCTATTTCTGGTGCCAGCTCCCGAGTTCGAGTTGTTCCCGACACCCGTAGAGTTCGAGTTGTTCCCGGTACCAGCACTCGAATTTGAGTTGTTTTCAGTATCCGCACTGGAGTTCGAATTCGAGGGGATTCCAGTACCAGCATCTGGGTTGCTATTGTTCTCGGTGCCGGTACTCGAGTTCGAGGTGTTTCCGGTACCACTTGAGTTGGTGTTGTTCCCAGTACCCGAACCGGAATTCAGGTTACCTCCAGAGCCAGGGCTCGAGTTCGAGTTGTTCTCGGTGTCAGCACTTGCATTCGGGTTCGAGACGTTTCCGGTTCCAGCACTCGAGTTCGAGTCCGGGTTGTTCCCGGCGCCAGCACTTGTATTCTCGTCTGAACTATTCTCGCTGGCTACCGTTGCCGAACTCGGCTCGGTTCCCTCGCCAGCACTGGATTCATCCCTCCGTCCGCCCTCGGAGTCGCCAGAGTCGCGTTCCTCTCCTCGCTCATCGCTTTCCTCGGTCTCATCGGTGTTTTCCGAATCGTCTCCGTTGGTCTCATTCTCATCGCTACCGACTTTGGGAGGGGTATCGTCCCGAAGCGCATTACCGGGGCCGTTCCTCTCGTCTTGGGTCGCACATCCTGCCAAGACTGCTGTGGTGGCTCCAGCGCCGGCTAATAAACCTCGTCGGTACATAATATGCTATTTATTCAAATTGACCTAATGATTTCCGCTTTCCCCACTATAATTGGTGCAAAGAATATTCTCCTCTGGTGTAACAGTATCTCATCAGGATCGGGGGACATTCACTGGCTCCTCAGATCAGGCCGCACAGCGCTGCCTGTCTGGATATCGTCTCTCTAGTCGTTCTCGGCGGGGTTGTTCGGACCGAGTTTCAAATACAGCGAGTTCCTGAGTGTCTCGTCCGACTCATCAGTGATTGTCGCCCGGAGCAGCTGGACACCGTCCGTAGATCGGAGCTCAAGCTCGCACCCCTCAAGGTCGACCTCCGGCAGGCCGTTTCGCTGCTTGAGGTTGGCATTATAGGTTCCATCGAAGCACTTCGCCCAGAGATACACTTCGCCGACGGGGTGTGTCTCTCCCTCGGGTGTGTGGATCGTCGTGTTTTGGTAGATCCCCTCGTCAATCTCGAACTCGTGGCGCTGGCGGTGGTCCCCGTGTTCCTGACTGAGTGTCTTGACGGACCCCTCGAGTATCTTGCTCCAGGGCCCTCCCAGGTCTTCAGAAACCTTCGGGTGGTCCTCGAGCCACGCTCTTCGTTCGTTATCGCCGAGCGTATCCAGCGCCACCTCGAGCTGAGCGATGGTACAGCCCTTCGGATCCTCGAGGACCGCCTGCGGGCGAACGCTGTCGAGTTCGTCACGATCGGCGTCAGACATAGGGTTGCGTTCAGTTGCCGACACCATTGGTCTTCTGGATAGCCGATTCGTTACTCGGTTTTCACTTTGCATGAGGGGTGGTAGCGCTAGCACCGGAAGAGCACTCGTGCAAACGAACGCCGCGATTCCCCCAATCGGATCGCTTTCAAGGAGGGATCACACGAAAACACGGTCTCCTACACGTCAGGCACCTCTATTATTGATCAGTTCTTCGAAAAGCTCCCGGTCGTCGGTCTCGATGCCGAGCGCTACTAAGACACCGAGGAAGACGAGGCCGCCGACTATTGAACCGCCGATCAGAAGGACATATCCGTCGAGAATCGTTGAGAGCCCGAACATCACGAGTCCGGCCACGAAACCGGCGACAAGGGGTTTTGCGAAGGCGACGGAGTACGGTATCATCCCTTCGAGGTACCGGACTTCAGCTACCCTGAGTACGTTGACAAAGGCCAGCACAGACGCAGTCGCAAGTGCCGCCCCGATCAGGCCGAAATTCACAATGAAGATATAGTTTAACGCCACGTTCAGGATTCCGAGAATCACTTGGTTGATGAGTGTGAGATACTGATGGTCCGTCATCATCAACATATAGCCACTCGGGCCGACGGCAGAGTTAGTGACTTGACCGACTGTGAAGAGTGCAAGGACGAGCGCGCCCTCGGTAAACGCTGATCCGAAGACAGCCAGTAGTTCGCTGCTATACAGCCCACTCACAAGCGCCAGTGGAATCGCAACTGTCAGCGACCACCGAGTGACCGTCTCGTAGATTGATTCTAGCTCTGCAAGATTTCCGCTATCGTACAGTCGTGAGGCGATGGGCGGGAACAACTGATTGAACGCTGTCAACGGCAAGACGAGCATCATTGCAACCATCACAGAAATACGATAGATCCCGACAGCGGTGTCTGCAAGAAAGAATCCAACCATGAGGATGTCGATTCGGTTGTAGAGGATCGTACCGACATCTTTGAGCGTGAGTGGCGCGGAGTAGGAATAGAACTCCGACAACTCTTTCTGCGTCCACTCGCCGCTCAGCGTCGGGCCAAGCGAGGTTCGCGAGTAGAGAACCGACAGCGCCACTGCAGAGACGACAATCGCACCGACGACGATACCCGCGAGAACGCCAAGTAGCGTATATCCGAGCGCCAACGCGACACCGACAAGCACAATCCGAACGATTGGACGGAACATATCGTCGACGAGTACCTGATATTTGATCGTATCGTCAGCACGAAACATCGACGTTGTCAGTTTGGTCGCTGTCGTAAACGGGAGAGCAACGGCGAGAATGCGGAGCGTGTCGACCAACAGTGGTGTGTCAAGTGTGAGTGCGGAGACAAAGGGTGCAGAGACGTAGATGGTGAGTGCGACAAGGATGCTCCCGATCAGGGCAGTCAGATACGCGAGCCCGGCGATTCGATTCCGGCGTTTCGGATCGTCCTCATAGGTTGGGAGAAATCGGAGAACGGATTGTCCAGTCCCGAAGCGGGCGAGGATGATCGCGATCGAGAAGAGGGTCATGCCGTAGCCGTAAACACCGTAGACTGCGGCTCCGAGTCCGCGTGTTAGCAAGAAGTTGAGGAGGAATCGGAGGCCTCGAGAGAGAAGTCGACCGGCGAAGAATAACCCCGCACCGTTCGTTATCGATGAAAGAGAGGACTGAACCGCTTCGCGTCCGTCAGATTCCGACATTAACTCGTGGATTCGACAGCCGGTACTTTACTCTGCTGTCTTCGTTCCGACAGGAGATCCGCTGTAACTGGCCGCTTGCCAGTTCAGTATCAACCGATGGATTCATGTCAAAGTCAGGCTATCTTTTGGTATTGATGGGAATCGTGAAGGAGGAAACAGATTTGATTCAACTAGGTTTGAGTAAAGCTCGGATCGCAAGCAGATACGCACATACGGCGTTCACATCGTTAGTTGGGCCATCGAAAGCCGAGAGAACAGCGGTGATGGAGGAGGATTGGGACACCCTCGTCTTACTGGATGCCTGTCGATCGGATATGTTCTTCCGGCTGTGCGAGTTCTCTGGAACGTTCTCACGGCGGTATTCGAAAGGGAGTACGTCCGCGGAGTTTCTTGCGGAGAATTTCGGCGGAGAGCAGTTCCACGATACGGTGTATGTCTCTGCAAACCCACACACTGCCGACCTCGCGGACGAGACGTTTCATGCCCACGAAGACGTCTACCGTACCGACTGGGACGACGAGCGCCAGACCGTCACTCCAGAAGCAATGAATGAGGCGGTCCGGGCAGCACACGAGTCGTATCCGCACAAACGCATCATTGCCCACTATATGCAGCCACATTATCCGTTTCTCGGCAGTCTCGGCGAGGAGATCGAGCATCGCGGATATGCGCCTGACGGGGACTTTGATGCGGTGGGCGCATCGATTTGGACGCAACTTCAGACCGGGACTGCTGACGTCTCCCGAAGTCGGGTCATCAAGGCCTACGAGGAAAATCTTCGTCTCGTGCTTGAAGAACTCGAGCCGCTCCTTCAGGACATCGATGGGAAAGTCGTCATCTCTGCCGATCACGGCAACCTGATTGGTGAACGAGGATGGCCGATCCCGGTGCGGATGTACGGCCATCCTGGTCGCTCTGGTGCTCGTGGCTTAATTGAGGTTCCGTGGTTCGAGTTCCCGTACGAATCCCGGCGAGACGTTACGTCCGACGCCCCGACTGAACAGGAGCGGGATGCGGATAACGACGATCTCGAGGACCGACTCAAAGCGCTGGGCTACCAATGATGGGGAGGTGGCGTCACCGCTTCTTCGATCGGGATGGGAGGGACAATAGCGCCCTCCTGATGGCACTGGCCCTCCTTCTCATCATCAACACACCGAGCATCAAACTCTTTACCGGTCCGACGTCGGTCGTCAACGTCGTCGCTATCCTCGCGTTAGTAGTCCGTGGCGGGAGACGCTATCTCGACTCGCAATGGAGTCTTTCGGTGCGTGATTCCATCGTGATTGGTCTGCTGGGACTGTCATCCGTACTGATGGTCCTTCCCGGGTACCTCGGCTTCGGTGGTGCTGTCAGGACCGCCCCGCTCGATATCATGAGTTTACTCTTCATACTAGTCGTCGTGACGGTCATCCTGGGAACAGTCACGGCCGACGATGTCGTCTGGTATTCGGTCCTCCAAGTCGGGTGGGCGGTGGTCGTTTCACTCGGCTACCTGCTCGAGGTTTACTCGCTCGGCGCCCTCCCCGATTCGTTTCACTATAATACGGTGGTCCTTCCGATCGCGCTCGCGCTCTGTTCGGTTATCGCATACCTTATTCATCCCCAGTCCTCGTTTTCGCGGCGGTCACTCGCTGCAATCGGTGTCTCGTCGGTCGTGATGCTGATGACCGTCGTCTCACTCCACAGTCGAGGAATCTATATTGGTGTGATTGGCGCAACAGTACTCGGTGTTGGCCTTATCCTGTGGCAGTCCTCACGAGATGTTGCGATTTCGGCTCTCAAACGCGCTTTCGCCGCGATCGTATTCGCTCTTGTCGTCGTTGGGGTTCTGATCAGCCAGGGAGTGATGTCGACCATTATCCTCGATCGAATGGCATCACTCGTGTATAATTTCGAGAATGCTGAACGGATTGACCTCTATACGACTGCGGTGAACATGGTCGTTGAGAACCCACTCGGCAACGGTCTCGGTGCCTACGCACAGACAACGGGGGCCGTCTATCCACATAACATGATCCTCCAAGCAGCCGTCGCGGGCGGGATCGTGGCAGCCCTCTTGTTCGCTTCCGCCATCATCCTGTTGTGTGTGGGATATCTCCAGGATATCAGTACCGAACTCTCGGAGCGAACCCTTGCGATCGGGATGATCACTGCTTATCTCTTGTTCATCTTCTCAATTTCTTATTCAATCACCCATACATATATCCTGTTTGCAGCACTATGTAGCGCTACGAAAATGAATCGTGAAGTGGCTATTTCGCCACGAAAGCGGGCACAGCGGCTCACCACGTCATGGAAGCATCGACTATAATTCCGACACACAACAGGCCGGAACGGGCGATTCGAGCGATCCAGAGTGTCGAGAACCAGACCGGTGGTGTGACGGAGGTCGTTGTCGTCAACGACGGCTCGGATTGCGATTACTCGTCAGTCAGAGCTCATCTCAACGACTCGTCTCTCGAGACACACTATATCGAGACCGATGGGGTGGGTGCTGCTGCTGCCCGAAATCTCGGTGCAGAAGCGACATCTGGTGATGTGTTAATGTTCTTAGACGATGATGATCGCTGGCGGGCGAAAAAGGCTGAACGCCAACTTGCGCTGTTCGACGACGATGTCGTGCTCGTGTACTCCGGCCGGGTCGCCGTCGACAATCAGGGCACCGAGCGCTATCGGATTGACAGTGACCCGACGGGCGACTTTTCCACGGAGATCCTGATCAAGAACAAGATTGGAACGACCTCTGGGGTAGCTGTCCGCCGGAGCGTGTTCGATCACGTGAACGGATTTGACGCCGAGATGTCCGGCTGTCAGGACTGGGAGCTGTGGATTCGTCTGCTCCCATACGGCGAGGTCCGCTACGATCCAGCGTATATGATCGAATGGACCAAACACGACGATCCCAGCGATCAGATGACCGGCGCGTACGAGCGCTATATCGAGGCGATGGACCGCATCCGAGCGAAACATCAGGAGAAGTATCGCCGGCTCTCGTGGATCGAACGCCGGAAAGCACGCGCAAGTCAGTACCAATCGATCGGTTCGAAGGCCGCAAACTGCGGCTCAGTGGCCAAGTATCCATATATTGCCAGAAGCCTCTTACAGTGGCCAACCGTCTCGGCCGGCTCCAGGTTACTCCCCCAACCCGTCTTAGAGCGCCTTCGGAGTACTTTTTCCTCACTTTCCTCCTCACGATTGTAGCGACACGCGCTCCCTGCGGTATCCCGCGCGTGTCGTTCGAACGAGCGTTGATCGCCGCTGCCTCGAGCGCTACGTCTCAGGTCGGCCGCTGTTCGCCGACTGGCTCTCGAGACTCGCCCACATCCTCGGCACCCCCACCCTCGGTGAGCTCGCGGTAGGTCGTACAGTCGGGACACCCAGCGACCGCTCCATTGAGACCGAACACCCGAACGAAATCCCGAGTCACGTACCCACCACAGTCCTGACAAGTTGGCATACGAAGACCGATTGTCGCTGACTACTAATATTCATGGTGGAAGGAGAGCATTTTACCACCGTGAGAGATATATGAACTCGGCTCTCTTCTTTTCAGAGATACAATCTGCAGGAACATACTGTGTACACCGCCAACGAGGGCGGGACCTAGATATCAGGCGGCCGATGGATGAGTTGGCGGTTGATGGATGAACTGAAAGTGAGTTACAGGCGCATCGTTGGCGTACTCAACTCGAGAACGAGGCGTGTGCCGATGCGTCCTCGAGGAGGAGCCGCCCGTAGAGGTCGACCACGTTGAGCACGAGGACGGCGAGTGGGAAAGCGACGGCAGCGAAACCGCCGCTCTCGAGGCGGAGCAGGGTAATGATGAGCGGTTCGGCGGCCGTGCGCTCGGCCAGTAGGGCCCCCGTACTGAGAAATGCGAGGGACACGACACACAGTCCTGCCCAGACGAGCCCACGGCGCCAGTGGCCAGCGTACGCGTGGCCCGCACCGGGAACGAGGAGCGCCAGTCCGTAGGCCAGCCAGATGCGGCCGCGTCTGGCGATGGTGCGTCCCTGCGAGGGGAGGTTCCAGGTGGGTGTCGACGACGACATTAGCGATCGCCTCCGGCAGGATGTCGGGGAACGGGTCGGAACGTGGCACGTGGCTGCATGGGTGAGTTGCCCACACCAGAGACCATGAAAGTCAGTCAGACAGTCGTGTGACGCCCGTCAGAACGTGTGGTCTCATGCCCATCACGACGCGGACTGGTCCGGAGAACAGAGCCAGGAAGTGGAGCGTTGGCACGGCGCGTAAGGGCGGTCACGCCTGTCGTCGCTGTGAGGTCAGGGTCGCCGACGGCGATGCGCCAGCCCTCGAGGTCGGTCGCGTCGATCGTCTGGCCCGACTGGAGCAGCAGGTCGGTGGTGTCGCTGGCCTGCCGTCTGGTTCGCATCTGTGACCCGGCGGGAGAGACAAGCCCCTTGCGGCTGGCGATTGACAGCACAATACTACTGGTCAGGCACTGCGAAACACCGGGAAAGCTGAGATAACCGGATCGTTGCTCCTTTAGAAAGGAGTTTCTCGCCCCATTACTAATTCCGATCCCGCCAACTATTTACCAGTCAGCCCACAAGGTCTATCAGACTTGACTGCCAGCGGCGTCGTATATTCGGTTGATAGACCATGAATGACTCGCCAGTATCCCAAACACTTGCCATGACCGCTACAAAACCACGTCCGACTCGACGAAGATCAGGAACCAGATGCTCGAGGAGGACACGATGACGGAGTCCCAGTACGGAGAGGCCGCCCAGCTGCCCGTCGACGTCTGTGTCGTCGGGCTCGGCTACGTTGGGCTGCCGCTGGCCGCGGCGTTCGACGCGGCCGACAACACCGTGGCAGGGGTCGATGTCGACCCCGAGAAGATCGAGACGCTTGAGTCCGGCGTTGATCCGACCGGCGACGTCGGTGACGCCGCGATCGATGACGGTGAGATCGAGTTCACGACGGACAGCGAGGTCATCAGTGACGCCAAGTTCGTCATCATCGCCGTGCCGACCCCCGTCGACGACACCGAGACGCCGAATCTCGGGATCGTCGAGGGTGCGGCGCGCACTGTCGGCGAGCACATCAGCAAGGGCGCGACTGTCGTCCTCGAGTCGACGGTGTATCCGGGCGCGACGCGCGAGGTGCTCGTCCCCGCGCTCGAGGAGGCATCCGGGCTCGAGGCCGGCACGGAGTTCGGCGTCGGCTACTCGCCCGAGCGAATGGTGCCGGGTGACACCGAGCACGGCCTGGCGAACGTCGTCAAGATCGTCAGCGGCCTGACCGACGAGACGCGTGCTGCGCTGGTCGACCTCTATGGAACCGTTGTGGACGCGGGACTGCACGAGGCGCCCTCGATCGAGACCGCCGAAGCGGCGAAGTGTGTCGAGAACACCCAGCGCGACGTCAACATCGCACTGATGAACGAGCTCGCGATGGTCTGTGCCGAGTTGGGGTTGGACACTGATGCCGTGCTCGAGGCCGCGGGCACGAAGTGGAACTTCCACGACTACCGGCCCGGACTCGTCGGCGGCCACTGTATTCCCGTCGATCCCTTTTATCTCCTCTACCAGAGCGAACGCCAGGGGTTCGACCCCGAGCTCATCCGGACGAGCCGCGAGGTCAACGAAGCGGTGCCGGACCATATCGCGGAGATGACGATCCGTGCGCTGAACGACAGCGAGAAGGTGCTCAAGAACAGCCGCGTGCTCGTGACGGGGCTCACCTACAAACCCGACGTCGAGGACATCCGGACCTCGAAGATCGGCCAGGTGATCGAGGAGCTCCAGAGCTACGGGATCGAGGTCGTCGGCTACGATCCCCACGCCGACGACGACGCGATGCGCGACGAGTTCGGCATCGAGATCCAGCCGGCGCTGTCGGTCACCGACTTCGATGCGCTCGTCGTCGGCACGCCTCACAGCGAGTTCCGGGGCCTCTCGCTTGGCTCGCTTGCCCGCGATATGGCTGCCGACCCCGTGCTCGTCGATATCGACGGGCTGTTCGACGAGGGGGTCGCCAACGGGTTCACCTACCGAACACTCTGATTCGGTTGTTATATAGGCTAGTTGACTCGAGGCTGCGTCAGAAAGCAGGCCCGTCATTCGCTCTACTAGCTTGTCTCATCGACAGCGGTCCGCACGTCACTCGGATCGAGAATGCTGGCGGGTCAGGCGTCCGTCGTATAGTAATCCAATAGATCCTCCAGCAACAGATACTCGCCGCGTTCGGGCGGGTAGCGGGCGTCGATGTGTTCCTCGGCGGCCTCGGACTCCCCACGGCGGGCATGGCGACGGATCGTCGTCGCCGAGCGGTAGAACGTGCTTCCGGCGTCGTCGTCGTGTTGGACACCCGGATCGAGTCCGGGACCCTCCGAACGGTTAGTGACCGACTCGAGGAGGCGATCGTACTTCACCATCTCGGGGTCGTACTCCTCGTTGAGCGCGTTCAACAGCACCTCCGTCGCGAAGCGGTAGAACTCCGATTTGTGCTCGAACTCGCCGTTCTCGACCAGGTCCTCGACCTCGTCGACGATCGACTCCGAGAACCGGATCGTCTCCTGGGCCATTGCCGATCACGTTGCGGTCGAGCCACAGTAACTCTACCGGTAGTCGGAGTCTCGCGGGAGTGCAGCGAGTGTCGCCGTGGCGCGCCGTTCAGGGACTCACCAAGCGGTAGCGCGGAGTCTCCGTCCTCAACGCAGGGGTTCGTCCTCGTCGTCCCACTCGCGTGTGATCCTGCGGAGTGCGGCGATCTCGCCAGCGTATTCGGGGACGACGACACCTCGTTCGCACCACAGCTCCCAAGCCCACAGCAGGTCCGGATCATCCGCCGCCAGCCGATCGAACAGATCGGAATCCGGTCGCATACCCGTATTCAGGGACGGCCGGGATTTGCCTTTGTCGCCCGTTACAGCCCTCGAGACAGTCAGTTACGCGCTATTATCCTCGGCAGCGAATCGTGATGTAGCCCCGAACACTGTAGTGGGACCGCCCGGTGTCTCGAACGGTGCCCGAGACGACCGGGGTCTTGGGCGAGAGCCCTCGCCCGCGATCGTCCACCATGTGCGACGGTGCCGCATCATGCAACGACTCGCGTCCGCTGGAACTCGATCGTTACCCCTTACGGCGTGTCGGTGCAGACGTGGGCCACGAAGGATGGCTCGAGCGCACGTCTCGAGGCCGGCGAGCCCGTAGAGGGTGACTATGTCGAGCAGAAGGACGACGAACAGGAAGGCAGCGTCCCCGAAGATCCCGCCTTTAGGCCCGCAGTGCTGACGTGATCGGGATGCTTATCCCGGTTTGTGTCTCCAGAGTTAAGCGTGACTGTCTGACAATGGGGGATACTAACGCGGAGCTTTCCTTTGCCGCACTCGCGCATCGCCGTCGACGGGTCGTGCGGTCTCCCGTCCACGAACACAACGTCCTGCGCTTGCCGACCTCGCGGTCCGGGAACATGGAGCGCCGATCGACGGGATTCCAACCGACGCGATCACCGAGATCTCTCTGAGTTTGTACAGAGACCAGCTGAGAACGAGTTTGAGAAACGGATCTCTGAGCTGATAGCCGATCGTCACAGACTATCATGAAACATTAGTTATTTGTATTTCGCCAACTATTTATTCTCCGTCAAAGAATCTGCGTTCGACTTAATTGTCGCGCGCATCGTCTTGTAGTCACCCATGAGCCCACACCTAACAGAGCGGAGGAACAAATGAGATCCGGGGTACCGACTCACAACCACTCAACCGATCGAGCGGGGAGACCCGTATGAGCGAGTCCCAGTACGACTCTCCCCTCGAGACGGCCGCTTCCGTTTGTGTCGTCGGCCTTGGCTACGTCGGCCTTCCGCTGGCTGCCGCGTTCGACGCGGCAGGCAACGCCGTCACGGGGGTCGACGTCGACCCCGACAAGGTCGACACGCTCGAGTCGGGGATCGATCCCACCGGAGACGTCGGCGACGCCGCCATTGTCGACGGCGAGATCGAGTTTACGACCGACAGCGCGGCCATCGCCGATTCGGAGTTCGTGATCGTCGCCGTGCCGACCCCCGTCGACGACACCGAGACGCCGAACCTCGGGATCGTCGAGGCCGCCGCGCGGAGTGTCGGCGAGCAGATGACCGAGGGGACGACCGTCGTCCTCGAGTCGACCGTGTACCCGGGCGCGACCCGGGAAGTGGTCGTCCCAGCACTCGAGGAGGAATCAGGGCTGACTGCAGGCGAGGAGTTCGGCGTTGGCTACTCGCCCGAGCGGATGGTGCCCGGCGACACCGAGCATGGGCTGGCCAACGTCGTCAAGATCGTTAGCGCGCTGACCGAGGAAACCCGCGACGATCTGGTCGACCTCTATGGGACCGTCGTTGATGCGGGACTGCACGAGGCGCCCTCGATCGAGACCGCCGAAGCTGCCAAGTGTGTCGAGAACACCCAGCGCGATGTCAACATTGCGCTGATGAACGAGCTCGCGATGGTCTGTGCCGAGCTTGGGCTGGACACCGACGCGGTGCTCGAGGCCGCGGGCACGAAGTGGAACTTCCACGACTACCGCCCCGGACTGGTCGGCGGCCACTGCATTCCGGTCGATCCTTTTTATCTACTCTATCAGAGCGAACGCCATGGGTTCGATCCCGAACTCATCCGGACGAGCCGCGGGGTCAACGAGGCGGTGCCGGACCATATCGCCGACATGACTGTTCGGGCGTTGAACGAGAGCGAGAACGTACTGAAGAACAGCCGCGTGCTCATCACAGGACTGACCTACAAGCCCGACGTCGAGGACATCCGCACCTCGAAGATCAACAACGTCATCGCGGAGTTGCGGAGCTACGGAATCGAGGTCGTCGGCTACGACCCCCACGCTGACCCCGACGCGACGCGGGCGGCCTTCGACATCGAGATCCAGGACGCCTTCGACGTCACTGACTTCGATGGGATCGTCATCGGGACGCCCCATAGCGAGTTCCGCAGCCTGTCCCCCGGGACGCTGGCCGATCAGATGGCTGCCGACCCCGTTATGGTCGACGTCGACGGATTGTTCGACGACCACGCAGCAGAGCTGTTCACCTACAGGAGGCTGTAACCCATGTATCGCGATCACACGATCGGTGTTGTTATTCCGGCGTACAATGAGGAAGGATTCATCGGCGACGTCATCCGCGAGATGCCCGACTATGTCGACCGCATGTTCGTCATCGACGACTGTTCGAGCGACGGCACCTGGGAGGAGGTCCAGCAGGCTGCCAAGGAGGATGCGGGCGTCAGCGAGTCGTTGGTCGAAGCAAGCGGCGAGTCGCTCGGGTACGCTCAGGAGGTCCAAACCGACGGCGGGGTTCGGACCGACGGCGGCGGGATGCTCGCTGAGCGCGCGATCGTCCACGACCCCATCGGACGCGTAGTGCCGATCGAGCACCGTGAAAACCTGGGTGCTGGCGGCGCGATCAAGACCGGATATCTGGCCGCCCGTGAGGACAGTGTCGATATTACTGCTACAGTGGACGGCGACGGCCAGATGGATCTCGAGCAGATGACGCGGTTGTTGGATCCGATCGTCGAGGACGAGGCCGACTACGCGAAGGCGAATCGGTTGCTCTACAAGGAGTTCCGCGAGGAGATGCCGCCGTTTCGGTTCTTCGGGAACTCGATTCTGACGTTCCTGACGAAGATCGCCTCGGGCTACTGGAAGACGATGGACCCTCAGAATGGGTACACCGCGATCTCGAGCTACGCGCTGGATAACGTCGGGCTCGAGAGCATGTACGAGTACTACGGCTACTGCAACGACATCCTCGTCAAACTCAACGCAAAGGGGATGCGCGTTGCCGACGTCGCGATGCCCGCGGTGTATGGCGACGAGGAGTCCTCAATCTCGTATCCGAGCTACATCTGGAACGTCTCAGGGATGCTCCTGCGGGATTTCCTCTGGCGGCTGAAGACGAAGTACCTCGTGCTGGATTTCCACCCGCTCGCGCTGTTTTACTTCTTCGGTGCCGGAACAGCCGGTATCGGAATCCTCTCGGGTCTGTGGGCGATCTATACCGAAATCACGTCCAGTGCAGGAATATTTATGCGCGGTTCGGCGAGCATGATGCTATTCACGATGGGGAGTATGTTCATTATGTTTGCCATGCTGTTCGACATGCAGGTCAACAAGGACAGCGAAATCCAGATTCACGACTAATTCGTCTCTGGATCCGTCTCTCCCAGAAAATATTCATAATCGTATTTGATTATGACAGGTTCATCCTAGAGGGGTACTATTATATATTGGAACGAATAACGTATGCAGTAACTAATGAATTGTCAGATAAGCGTCTTTAGTCAGACGCCTGGATGGCGAGAGAGAACAAGGATCGGTGGAGGCGATCACTCGTGAGCGGAGACCGTACCGCGTGTCTTACGCTTGACCTCGAGAACGACTGGTACTTCGACGATCCCGAGTACGACCATCTGACGTTCGAGTATATTGACGACTACATCGCACAGATCCAACGCCTCAACGTTCCCGTCACCTTCTTCGTCGTCGGGAAGACCATCGAACGCTACCCCGAGGTCATCGACAAACTTGACACGGAGTTGGACAGCGAGTTCCACCTCCACTCCTACCAGCACGACACGTCGAAATCCTATGACTTCCGAACCGAGATCCAGCGCGGGAAGGACGCGTTCGAAGCGCACTTCGGGTACGAACCTCTGGGGTATCGTGCACCGCAAGGGAATATCGCCCCTGAGGAGTTCGCGATCCTCGAGGACGAGGGGTTCGCCTTTGACTCGAGCGTTTTTCCCTCGTATCGGCCCGGCATCTACAGCAACCTCGACAAACCGCTCGCGCCGTACGTCGCCGAGGGGACCGAGGAACTCGTCGAGGTCCCGATCGCTGCGACGCCCGGTACCCGGATCCCGGTCTGTCAGAGTTATCTCAAGCTGCTGGGACGGCCGTATCTGACGTATCTGAAGTACGCCCCATTGCCGGACCCACTGGTCTTCAACACGCACTTGCAGGACTTCTATCAGACGGCCTCGCACGACCGTCTCGAGCAGCCCAAGCAGTCGATCATGAAACGGAACTTAGATGAGTCGCTCGAGCTGTTCGCGGACGCGGTCGAACGGATTCGGGGTCGAGGGTATGAGTTCGGAACGATGGCTGATATCGTCGGTGCCTCGGCTCGAGCCGACACCAATCTGTCATACGACGAGTCTGAAGATCAGCTAGAGTCTCGAAAGACAGCGACCCAAACAGATAGATCAATAAGATTGGACTGAATCTGTTCGAACAGTAAGTCGCGATGATCCCTGAAAAATTCCGGCGGCACCTCTGGTACCGATTGGCTCGAACGGCGCCAACCAACTCGAGCCGCCGGTACGCGCTTCGAAGAATGAGCTTCGTCGAAGCCGAACCCTCCTCATACGTGGGACCGTCCGTCACGATTACGCCGTTGGGCGGACCAACGCCGAATCGGACGCTCCTCACGCTCAAAGAGCGAGCGACCGTGAGTCCGGACGTCACGTTTCTCACCTCGATGCACCCCGAAGAGGCTGAGATTCCGGGCTATGACGGCGAATACGCGCCGATTATTGTCAGTGAGGACGCCTGGATCGGTGCCGACGCTACGATCCTAGGTGGCGTGACGATCGGCGAACAGTCGATCGTTGGTGCCGGGGCTACTGTTACCGAAGATGTTCCACCACAGACGATCGTTGGTGGCGTTCCAGCAGAGAAGCTGAAAGATATCCCCCATACAGAATGACGCAAAAGAAAGCACTCGTACTCGATGGACGCACGCTCTCGAGTCTAGCCGTCGTTCGATCGCTCGGCCAGAAGGAGTACACCGTCCACTCCGGTGAATCGTTCAAGTGGAACCTCACCCGGTTCTCGAAGTACGTCGACAAACATTTCTCGTACCCTCCAGCCGAGGACGAGCCAAAACACTTCGTTAATACATTACTGAACGTCGTCAAGCAGGCCGATTACGATGTTGTGATTCCGACTCGCGATCGGACCACCGAACTCCTCGCCAAACACCAGGATCGGTTCCAGGAGTACACGAACCTCTACCTGGCCGAGGCAGACGTCATTTCGACGTTCATGGATAAGGGCGAGACGATCAAACTCGCTCGCGAGGCCGACGTTCCGACGCCGCCGACGTACTTCCCCGAGGAGACCGACCTCGAGACGATCAAAGACGAAATCGAGTATCCCGCGCTAGTGCGAGCGCGGCGGAGTTCGGGATCTCGAGGAATCGTTCGGACTGAATCGGACGAGGAGCTCGAGGACGCCTACGAAACCGTGCAGGAGGAGTACGAGACTCCGATGATTCAGGAGTATATCGAGAAGACGGGCTACACGACCGCCTGTATTCTGCTTGACGACAACCAAGAGCAAGTTGCCTCGTTCTCGTATGAACGGATCAAGGAGTATCCCCTTACCGGCGGGCCGACGGTTGTCGGCGTCAGTACTGACGACGCAGAGGCCAAGGAGGCCGCAACGAAGCTACTGCAGGAAGGGTCCTGGAAAGGTGTTGCAGAGGTCGAATTCATCCTTGATCAAGATGGTACGCCGCGTCTGCTTGAGGTCAATCCACGATTCTGGATGCCAGTTCATTTGGCTGTAAAATCTGGTGTAGATTTCCCATATTTAATTTCTGAGATAGCAATGGGTAATAATATTGAATATGATGAGAGCTACAATAGACAGCTTACTTATAGGTGGGTTCTTCCAAATGAGATTCTCTGGTTTTTATCCTCGGATAGTATGAATTTGCCTATTAAAAATATGTTTGAATCCAATACGTGTTATGGAGTCTTATCGGCTAGTGATCCATTCCCAATTGTAGGAACATTCGTACAATCATTATTCTTCTTACTAGATGATGAAAAAAGAGCTATGGTACTCAATAGAGGCTCCTAATGATGGATAATAACTCTTCAGAGGTGAAAGTGAGAGCTGTTGGTGATATAATGACGGGGATAGGGTACTTTCGCTCAGTAGCTAGTGAAGAAAATATACCAAAAAGAATTAAACGTCCGGAGGATTGTGTAGTTGAAAATGAAGTAATGAAAGAACTAAAAGAATCAGATATTTTGTTTGGGAATCTTGAAGGTGTAATATCCAGTGATTTTGAGAAAGTTAGAGAGAGTAAACCTCAGTGCTATATGTTTCCAATAGAAACTATAGAGATGTTATCTAAATGTGGTTTTGACATTGTAAATATTGGAAATAATCATATATTGGATAACGGGGAAGAATATGTAAGAGAAACTATAGAACATCTTAAATCAGCAGGCATTACTCCAATTGGTAACCCTTTAATGAGAGAGGATACAGTTAGAATAAATAAAGGATATAACTCCTTTGACTTTTTAGGATACAATCTTTGTAGAGATGATATGAACACTAGTAATATTATAGACGATGTAAATAGAACTAAATCAGAATCGAATATAGTAGTCGTATCTCTTCATTGGGGTAGGGGATCGGAACACATGCTTGAGCCGTCTCCAAAACAAGTTAGAATAGGCAGAGAAATTATTAAAAGCGGAGCAGATATCATTTTTGGCCATCATTCACACACATTCCAACCAGTAGAAAAATATAGAAATGGAATTATTGCCTATAGTTTGGGTAATTTTATATTTGACATGTGGAGAAGGGAGAATAAGGAATCGGGGATACTAGATATTAATGTCCATAGCGGAAAAGTAAGATCAGTAAATATTATACCAACTGAGGAGAGAAACTACAGAATACAGCTATCTAATAGCAATAGGATGCTGAATTTATCAAAGAGAGCTGGAGAGTCACAGCTAAATAGAGAGATTCAACCAGATGACTACTCCAAAGAAGCTAGAAGAATTATAAAAAACCATAAGAAGGAAGTATTAAGGCAATATATATCGAGTATGCATAAAATACCAATTTCAGTCCATAAAAACACTCTAAAACGGTGGATGAAGAAGGGGAACCAAAAGATAATTAATAGATATTCATGAACGTATTACAAATATCGACAACAAGCAATAAAAGTTTTTTGCAAGATCAGTTGAGATCACTCGGAGAGAGAGGAATAGAATGTGATCTAGTTGTTGTTAATTCTGGCCCAGACGATTATAACAAGAATTCGAATATAATAACGAAAAGAATTATAGGCGAGGCAGAATATTCTCCTCGATACTATGCATATGCCGCTGGAAAGTTGTATGTGAAAATTTGGCATAAAATAGTCCGGAATGATTACGACCTCGTACATGTGAATTCTGGATTAGCAGCACCAATGGGTCTACTTCAACCTACTCGACCAGTTGTAATATCATTCTGGGGATCCGATGTCATGGGTGCATATTTAGGAGGAAAATCAACTGATATTTGTGATTATTGTGCTAAAATAGCTGATAAAACAATCGTTATGAGTGAAGAAATGGATTCAAAACTAACATCTGATTGTGAAATTGTGCCCCATGGAGTGGATCTCAATAAGTTTAAGCCAATCAACAAACAGAAGGCAATAGATGAAGTTGGTTGGGATCCAAAGGAATATAATATACTATTCCCATATAAGAAAAATAGAAAAGAAAAAAGATACAACCTGGCTAAAAAAATCACAAGAAGAGCTGGAGAAATGACAAAGAAGCCTATTAATATACATAATGTAACCGGAGAGCCACACGAACGGATACCATATTATATGAACGCGTCTGATTGCTTACTTATTACATCTACTCATGAAGGCTCTCCGAATACCGTTAAAGAAGCGATGGCATGTAATCTTCCAATAGTATCGACGGAAGTAGGGGATGTAGTAGAGAGACTCAAAGGTGTCTCAAACACATATGTTGGGACTGATTCAGAAGAACTATCATCTGCCCTTGCTAATATACTTATGTCTGAACAACGGTCAGATGGGAGGAAGAAGACTAGTGAGTTTAGTATAGATAAGATGGGTTCTGACTTAGTTAAAATATATAAAGAAGCTTTTAGAAACCACCATGGCAACTAATCCAAAAGTTAGCGTTATCATACCCTTATACAATAGGGAAGATACTATATTACGCTGTATAAAAAGTGCATTGTACCAAACATACAAAAATTACGAAATTATAGTTGTGGATGATTGTTCTGACGATGATTCCGTGGGAATAGTTGATGATATAAATTCAAATAATATAAAATTGATAAGACATAATGAGAATAAAGGTGGAAGTGCTGCTAGAAATACCGGCATCAACCAATCTAATGGGGAATATATAGCTTTTCTTGATTCGGATGACGTATGGCATCCCCTCAAAATTGAATCTCAGGTAAATTTACTTGAATCTCGCGGAAAAGAATGGGTTGCCTCATATTGTAATGTTTGTTATATTTCCAATAGTATTTTGTTCAATACAATAAAGAACTCTAATGAGAAGGTGGAAAAAATGGAGGGGGGATCAGATCTAATTCCAGAAGTTCTATCTATGAATTTTGATTTGGGTGGATCCTCTACTCTGCTTGTGAAAAAAGAGACTGTTGATGAAATTGGTGGATTTAATGAAGAATTCGATCGGCACCAAGATTGGGAGTTTTTAATCAGATTACTAAAGATCGGAAAAATAACTCATCTGCCATATCCATATGTACGGAAGTATTCCACTTCCAGTCCTTCTATAGAAAAAGTGAAGAATGCAAAATACAAACTGATGTCTGAGTTCAGACGAGAAGTAGCAGCTGCGGAATCAAATGGCTATCCAGTGAGAAAGTATCACCGGCTTGACTTAGCTAACCAACATATGAGAAATGGTAGTATGTGTGAATCACTAAGGTTGCTTTCTCAATCAAAGTTCTATCTCAGCGGAGGAATGGGGTTTATAAAGGCGACCTTAGATAGACTGTTTCTAAACAAGATAAAATGATGGAATATATTCTAAACAGATCTGGGAAAATTTTATCGTTATCTATAATCACAGCTGTAGTAGGGGGTGTTAGTTTTGCATTTTATATTCAACAGCCAAATTTAGCTATTGAAGGTATGAAAATATTAGGAATCCCACTTATCATATCTGCAGTATTTATATTATCATTGGAGGATCCAATAAGGTTGAAAAACTATCTAAACATGCATGAATATTTGAACTATAGTATAGATACACATCTAAACCAGTCAAGAATAAATAAAATATTCTTTATAGTGTTTTCTCTTACAATTTTTTCCCTCTTACTAAGTTCTGAACGATATTGGTACTTCTTCGTGTTAGTTTCTTTATTGTTTTCTATAATATTGATCGAGGTGATTATTGAAAAGACTAGGAATAGTTATTCAATTATAATACATTGTGTGCTAACGCTGTTATTGATCTCCTTTAGTGTGACCCTTCTCCAACCGTTATACTATGGAATGACAGATATACTGTCACATTTTCAAAGGTCGGTGTATACGGGGTCAACTGGAACAATAATTGGTGAAAACGCTACCAGTTATGCAAGTTTCCCATTATACCATATATTTGTCGGATCTTTATTATCTTTGTTAGGAGACTATACCATAAAAACATTTTTCATAATTACAGGCCTTTCTTATTCCTTCACTCCTTCATTTGTCTATATATTCGCAAGGAGAATAACCAAACATGAAGGGTTATCTTGTGGATCTGTATTAGCATACTCAACATTACCAGTAGTTATATACTATTCAACATATGTTGTAACTAGAACGTTTGCATTTATCGGGTTTTTGCTCCTGCTGAGTCTCATCTTCCCAAGAAGAATTGGGAAACGGCCTGCATATTATGTACTATTCCTAGTCATATCTGTCTATATCCTCCTCGTTCACCAAGTGTCATTCATACAAATAATGTTCTTATTGGTGTCCCTTACCGTGGCATCTGCTATTATTTTGAAAAAGAACATACGAGAGTATAAGATGATATTATTCTTATCCATCATATTTATTTCATACTGGATATATAATGCTTCAGATCTCTTAAGTCACCTAATATCTATTCAAATACTTGGATTAGAGCATGCTTCTAATTATAGTGGTGCTGGAGTATCAACAATTAGCTTTCACCCTATCGAGTATCTAAATAGCCACTTCATGGTGTTATTTATATTTATTGGCATTGCAATAATCCTAAAAAGAAGGGAAGATGATTTGGTTATACTGGGAGTATTTGCTCTTATATGTTCTTCATTTATGGTATATAATCCGCTATATGTCATAGAGAGATTACAGTTATTTAGATTAGATCGGTTAGTATTATTAGTGAGTCCAATTACGGGTATAGTGATTGGGTTTACATTATGGTCCTTTGGGTCTAGTAATCAGAATAGACAGATACGCGTCCAAAATCTGGTATTAATCTTCATATTCTTTATATTCGTATTTTCATCGGTTACTGGTGGTATATATCACGATGCAGCTGCTGATTCTCCAGATATTGACTGGGCAGAGCCTCCAGAACATTTTTCTGAAAAGGAATTGCAGTCATTTGATTTTTCAGAACGTATCCCAGACAATTCTGAAATAGGAACAGATTATCACTCATATCGGTATTTAGACTCACGTTCCATAGGTGATCAAGAACATTCTCGTCAAGTGACTAGCATTGAAGACCCGAAAGAAACCCACATGGATTATTTACTAATCCGGTCAGGGCGACTATCTGGATCAGGGGTATACTTTGGTTCTGGGCGATCAAAATATTTATATAACTCCAGCATCCCAGTTTCAGACAAATCGGCTATTTACTCTAATAATAAATCTAAAATATACACATGACATCAATATTCACCAGATTTATCTCTGTTATAGGGTCGAAGTTTGGCACATTGTTGATAACATTAATATATACACCAATCTTCGTACGTTTGTTAGGGAGTGGTGGGTATGGTGATTATTCATTAATCCTTGCTATATTAAGTGTATTAATGACATTCATTAATGCAGGAGTGTTTGACGGAGTGAGGAAGTTCATTTCGGAAGATAGAGATTATGATAAGTGGGAAATGAAGGTTTTTGCATATTATTTTAGAATGGCAATCTTACTCCTGCTGGTTGTTTCATTAGGTATAGTGATATCTGTGTTCTCAGGTATATCTGACCTTATTTTAGGGGCCGAGTTTAGGTATTACTTTTTGCTTGCAATTTTTATATTAGTGTTCAGGCAAGTATTTGCAGTTAGTAGAGCGGCTTTAATGGGAATTGGAGCTGAGTCAGTTTCGGAGCCATTAGGTATCATAAATAAATTGATATTTACTTTAGTAGCAGTATCGCTACTTCTTCTTGGTTTTGACATCTATGGGGTATTATTAGCAGAAATAATATCACTATCAGTCATAGTGTTACTATCTTTTATTTACTTAAGAAATTATATAGATTTTTCATACATAATTAAACCAATAGGAGAAGAATTCCCAAAACATGAACTAAACAAATATAAGAAACAATCTGTAGTGCTAGTGTTATTACTGACCACATTATATAAGGTAGATATTATTCTGCTCAATCCGATTGCTGGTAGTACAGAAACAGGATATTATAGAGCAGCGTTAACTATTGCTGAATTTCTTTGGTTTATTCCAATGGCTTTACAAATGACTCTCCTACAGTCTACATCAGAGTTCTGGTCTAATGGACAAATTGGAAAGGTAAATAACATTTCTTCTCGTATAACCAGATATACTATTCTCTTAGTTAGTTTACTATCCATAGGAATTGCTATATTATCAAAATCATTTATTCCTCTCTATTTTGGTGAGGAGTTCTCAGATGCAGTTCTCCCATTGTTGATCCTAATTCCTGGTGCGTTCTTTTTCTCAATACTTAGACCGATGCTGTCAATTGGCCAAGCAAGTGGTAATTTAAGACCTTTAGTAATCTCAACCACGATTGCAGCCCTTCTAAATATCGTGCTAAATCTTTTACTTATACCTAAATATGGTATGTATGGAGCCGCAACCGCGACAAGCCTAAGTTATGGCTCTATGTTTGTGTTCCATATATGGGCTGTTTATAAAATTGGTTTTGATCCCTTCCAAGATCTGAGACTTCTTTCCATTGTGGCTACAGTACTTTCCTCTGGTGGACTTCTATTTGTTGTAGACCGCCTTATTTCGTCCCAACTTTTATCAATTATTGTGGTACCACCACTTGGATTATTTATATTCATTCTATTCTCTATAGCATACAAATCTATTTCAGCACAAGAGATTCAGGTAGGGGAAAGAAAAATTCAAAATATAATACATAAACTAGAATAAATTCGATTTAGAGATACATTCTCGCTGAGTTAGATATCGAAGGCTCTCACGGAGCAGTCTGGAACTGGTATATCGGCTGGCTGGCAGCGAACGCGACCCTCTGACGGTGTAATAATCAATATAATTTTACAAATTCCAGACCTGTTCGGTTGGGTTCAGAGATGATGAAGGCCAGAAGAAAGACGAGATCGATGTCGAGTTGATGTGCGCGCTTACGCGTGTGTTCGCAGATGTGTGACGAGAAGGTATCCAAGACGAGCAGAATCTGTCTTCATCGATTGGTTCACGAACTTGCCGAGCCGAACCTGCTCGGCAAACTCTTCCGAATCGACGGGACAGACATTCCTGTTGATCACCGTGACGACGACGCGAACTGGAACTACGACCACGCTGAAGACGATTACTACTACAGGTACGGTTGCTGTGTCGTGACCGCGGCAAACAGTATTCCGATCGCAACGGTGTTCACTCCCACGAAGAAGGTCGATGAGGAGACGGCGATGCGCGTTACGAGTGACGCGCTCGCCGTCGAAACCCCACGGTGAATGATCGGTGATTCCGAGTTTGACATGCTCAAGTGGCACGACTACCTGCTGGAGCAGGCGGTCGTGCCGGTTACTCCGTACAATCCACGAAATACGGACGACCCGCTGGAGATTAAGTATCGCGTCGAAGACAAAATTAAACAGTACAGCGACACAGTTCATCTCTGGCAGAAACAACTCGATAAGACGTATGATCAACGCTCACGGGTGGAAACCGCGATTGGTGTCTGCAAGGATCTCGGCCTCGGGACCACAGGTCCGAGGCCGAGTGAGGGTCAAAGCACACGTCTTTCTCGCTCTTTGTCTTCGCTTGGCTGTTGCGCTCGCTAATCACCATCGAGGGAACGATGTCGCCAGCCCAAACATCATGGTCTGAGAACCGTTCTGCACCACCACCCAGTTCGTGCATTATTATAATCGCCAGAGACCGCATCAATCGTTCGGTGGAAAGACGCCAGCGGGGTACTGAACTATACAGTGCTAGTTATCTTATTGATTAATATATCCGAGGTCCTCAAGATGTTCTTTATCAATCTCGTCCTGTTCTCGAACTGAACGGCTGTGTTTTTCAGAAAATACATTACTAGCTGTTTTTTTAGCCTCATTCCGGCCGAATCCTGGTTCTCCATAAATTACTTCACCACTTCTCCAGCCTTTTATTGCAGTATTCATCAATTGAATTGCATGATTCCTATTTAATGGAGAATATGAACTTTTTGTGAGAAGGTATCCCCACCATCCTAGTCGGTATAATAAATTCTTCTCCGTAAATAGATATCCTCCAGATTCATCCCATAAACTCCACTCAGTATCATCATGCTGGTTAAAAATAATCCGGTCTGTAGAACTCTGAGATAGTAGGTTACACCCATCTGTGTTTCCTAATAGAGACTTTTTATTTAATAATTCAGCAACAGTTGGAAGAATATCAACCTGGCCCATCCACATATCAGAATCGTGGCCTAATGAATTATTGTAAAAGACAGTTGGTACGTAAACCAATTCTGGGACAGTTCTATACCCATGCCCGTAAAATCCATGATCACCAAGAACCTCACCGTGATCTGCTGTAAATATGATTAGGGTATCCTCTAATAACCCCCTGTCCCTTAATACATCAACTCTTTTTTCGAATTTTTTAATGCTATTTGTAACACTATCATCATAATCTTGGCTTGCATTTTTTCGGTTATTGCTGCAATAGTCGCGGACAGAACCATCATATTCTTCTTCGGAATAATTATACGGAGCATGTGGGATTAAATCCCGTTCAAAATACACGAATGGTGGTTCAAGATTGTTTATAGACTCATGCGATAACCTTTTTGAAGTTCCTAGTACTTTCCCTAGTTCCTTTCCTTCATTGTAGAATGAGCTATTTTTGCACAGGTCGAATATTGTCTTATGGCTACTATCTAACTTATTATTGAATGATAAAACACCATGTTGAGTAGGATATTTACCAGTGAGGATAGACGCAAAACCAGGCGGGCTAGATATACCTGAAGCAACTGTCTTTATAACCTGTTGTCGGTCAAATTCCGATATAGCAGAATCATATCTGAGCGAATCCGATACAAATATAAATACGTTTTCAAAACCATCTTTTTTCTTAAGTTCCATATCTCTACCAATATGCTCATAATTTATAAATTATTCGGTAGCCTATTTATATAGTTTCTCCATCTACCTAATTAGTAATTGGTATATATTCAGTACCTCACAAAGCGTTCCTGCTCACTTGGGCTGAAGCCACAGTTTCATCCTGATCAGTAGTGATTGACGAAAGTTCTGACCGAAGATCGAGCAGAGTCGTCGCTGTCGGCGGCGGTCAGCCGCCGACGCGACGGCGTTCCACTTGCAGGGAGGCTGGCGCGATCGGGCGTTAGCGGTGAAACCGATTGTCCGGTGGCCGATTTGCAGGGACGGCCCGACGCACCGCGAGGGCCGTCCATGCTGCCCGACATACCATCTTGATGAATTCCTTGAACGACCAGGACCAGAGACGACGCCCGCCACGGCGGGGCGTTGCCACATACTCCCAATGCAGATACCGCCAAACGTTCTGTAACAGCAGACTCACCACGACATACAACAGCCGAACCACCGGATTTTGCGTTGTCGTCATTGCAATGCTTTGCTCGGAGAGCCGGTACGTCGCTTCGATACCGAAGCGTTTCGTGTAGTGGTATCGGGCGTCGCGTGGTGAGTCGATGAACGGCGCGTCAGCGGCATAGCCGTGACGCGCCACTCCATGTTCGTCGTACCGCCCGTTTTGGCAGGTACAGTCGATATAGACGGGAAACTTGACGATCACAGCTGGACCATCGAGTTTCGCCGTCAGATCGTATTGGATGACGCGGCTCCAACTTTCCGAGAGTTCCTGCTTGATCGTCTTTCCTCAACTAATGATTGGTATCACGTAGGCGTGGTTGTGCGCCTGAAGTAGCGTGAGACACTTGCTATCGTAGAATTCACGGTCAAGATAGACGGCCTTGACGCTGAGGTCAAGGCCGTCCAGAATCCCGAGAAACTCAGCGAGGACGCTGCTGGCGGTGTCGCCGTCGATGAGACGGCGCACCGCCAGCGTATAGCGCTTGTTCTGTACACGCACGTAGAGGTGGCATAGGCATGGAACGCGGTGGTTCCACGTTTCGCTTCTGAGTGATAGAGACCGCCTGTTCGTTTTCATCACCATAGTAGGGCCGCAGGAGGAGGTCTGCGCAGACCTCCACCTGCTCAGGAAGAACAGCGAGTGAATCCTTCTGGAGAAGCGTGTTTCCAACCTGTTCAACCGACTCAAGGTCGAATTTCTCGCGGAGATAACACAGAACGGTGTTTTGGTAAGGTGAATTGTTGCTGTTCTCACAAAGCTCTGAAACCGAGGTCCAGTCGGCGCACGAACCGACGAGGACCTCATAGATGTCTTCTGTGTCGACCTCAGCATTCTTGCCGAGGTCAAAATCAACGTCCTCGTTAAGGTTAGTACTCAAGGAATTTTTTGCAAGTCAAGGAACTGCTTGATCCAGTTTCCAGCGAATCTCACACGGTCAGTTAATTTCTCGAAGACAGTACTGACGAGAGCACGGAACTCCTCCGCGCTCTCGACGATCAACGGCGACATCTCTCACTTCAAACTCTTCCAGACCAATTCGATTAGGTTGAGATCTGATGATTCAACCACAAGAATACGAGATCAGTACCGAGTTGGGACGCTCGCTTACGCGTGTACTCGCACGTATTCAAGAAGAGATTATCTAAGACGAGCAGAATCCCGGCAAGCGGATTCTGCTCGTGGATTGCTTCGAGACACTCGCAAATCCGTTCTTTCGTCTGATCTTCCGGGAATGAGACGATACTCTCACCGTTGAGTGCACAGAAGCCGACTGCTGGTTCATCGATTCGAACCAGCGATCGCTCGATATGTAGGTTATCGACGTACCACATCCGACGCGAATTATCCCACGGCTAGGAATGTGACGCGTCGAAGAATCTAACAACAGTCTCGCCATCTGTACAAATATTGTCATCAAATTCCCAGTTACCGTCTTCATCGGCTTCATGTTTGTTGTAAGGCTGGTTATCGTTCTCGACGAGCGCCTCATCAAGGCGCTCGTCGAAGATCTCTTCAGCGTTACCAGGCCGTAACGGACGCTTTATTCGCGGAATCGAGTACGAAAACCCGAATTCATGGAGGAACGTGCTCAGATCATCTGGACGATACTCAACGTCGAATTACTCATTGAGAAGATACTGTATCTCCTGTTGTTTCCATGGTAGCCCTTACGCAGGAGTTTGAGAAGCTCTTCTTGTTCATCTTCGTCGAGCTTTGGGGAACGTCCATCCCCGAAGTCCGGCGTCAGTTGACCGAGTCCACCCACATTCCAGCGGCGACCCCACCGATTTCCGATTGATTCAAACTTCCCAACCCGATTTGCTGCCTCCTTAAGGGTGTCTCCTTCATAGAGATTCTTTACGAAGGTAAGAAGGTGGACGACCTTCGGATCGTCCGCCCCGGCCAGGAGTCAATCAAGCTCTTCATCAGAAAGATGGCGAACATCGTCCTTTTGACGATCGCCGGTCACTGTGGGCCGATTATCTCCCTCCAGCCCCAAAACTTTCCTCATATACTAATTTATTGAGTTGGCAAGGGAATTAAAGAGGTGGTTCT
This sequence comes from Natronococcus sp. JC468, assembly GCF_012163165.1. Taxonomy (NCBI): domain Archaea; kingdom Methanobacteriati; phylum Methanobacteriota; class Halobacteria; order Halobacteriales; family Natrialbaceae; genus Natronococcus; species Natronococcus sp. JC468. The sequence goes on along the minus strand of NZ_JAAVUO010000018.1, from coordinate 40,504 downwards.
CGTGGATTGAATCCTCCGCTTGCTTTGCTTACTTGGACACAACTCAGCATTCGCATAGTGTATCTCGACCACGACTGATAACTCGCCAGGACAGAGCTGGAGACTTAAGCTGAGTCAGCAGGTGATACTTTGTGAGGGTCTGGTTTCATGTAATCCTCTTAAACAAGTGAACCAGCAAACACATATGCTGGCCTCGAATACACTCTTCTATGCCTATGAGTCAGCCGATTAACCGAACGATTCTTATCACAGGTGGGGCAGGATTCATCGGGAGCCATCTCGCGACCGAACTCGTTGAAGCGAACGACGTCCGCGTACTCGATAATCTGACTTCGGGTGAGCGCGCGAAGGTTCCCGAGGGTACGACGCTCATCGAGGGCGACCTCAGAGACGAGGACACCCTCGAGCGAGCCACCGAAGATGTCGACCTGATCTTCCACGAGGCGGCGCTCGTCAGCGTCCAGGGGTCGGTCGAGGCCCCGCTGACGAGCCACGATATCAACGCGACGGCGACCCTCGAGCTGTTTGAAGCCGCACGACGGGAAGACGCCCGTGTCGTCCTCGCCTCGAGCGCGGCGATCTACGGCCACCCTGAACAGGTTCCGATCGAGGAATCCGACTCGAAGACGCCGGCCTCGCCGTACGGTATCGACAAGCTCGCGATCGACCACTACGCGAGACGGTACAACGACCTCTACGATCTCGAGACCGTTGCGCTCCGCTACTTCAATGCCTATGGTCCGGGTCAAACAGCTGGCGACTACAGCGGCGTTATCAGCATTTTCTGTGACCAGGCGATTAACGACGAATCGATCACTGTGCACGGTGACGGGGGACAGACGAGGGACTTCGTCTTCATCGACGATATCGTCAAGGCGAATATCAAGGCTGCAACGACCGACTATGTCGGGATGGCCTATAATGTCGGTACCGGTCAGACCGTGACTATCCAGGAGTTAGCCGAGACAATCGTCGAAGTCACAGATTCTGCGTCCGAGATCACGCATACTGAAGGAAGGGATGGAGACATCCGTCACAGCGAGGCCGATATCTCCGCAATTCAATCCGACCTCGGATACGAACCGACCGTTTCGCTTTCAGAGGGCCTCGAACAGACTATCGACTGGTATCGTCAGCAGTAACGATACGGTATTTGAATGAATTAGAAATCAGATATAAAGTATTACTATAATAAAGGATTATACGGAATTGTTAAAGACCCTCGAGAAACGGAGACCGCCTGACTACTGACTTGTCCGTCCTCCAGCGAGGAAGAGGTCTTGACGGACAGGAGAACGACGATCTACCCAGAATAATACAGTATGGACCAGATAGACGAGCCCTCCATTTTATCCTGCTAATGAAACCTCTTTCCAACCGGCAACCCGTTCGAAACCGTTGGTGGGAACGTCGGCTATAGCCCATTGGTCACCTCCTCTCATAGAGATCAGCACTCATATTCGGAGTTTTGCACAAGGAAAATTGATCTCCTGTGAGAACCGCCTGCCAGAAGAAATTATGAACTAGTCTGCTAATCCCTATCACATCTCGAGGGGGCGCTTCGTACCGAACGTCGGCAACGTCCTCGAGCGTCACCTACATGCTGTCTCCGGCTCGGCCTTTTCCGGAGTGAGCCCCTGCCAGTAAGAGTACTCGAGTGACTCTCGCACAACCGCGATAGCGGACCCACCATCCGGGTGGTTTCGAATCACGTCTCGAGAGACGTGCCGAAAACGCCGCGACGAACTACTCGCAGGCGTGATACCATGTGTACAACTCTCCGAACAGCATTCGACACTCATGTGCCTGCTCAAGCACCGCGTCGGTCGGCTCTTCATCGCGGTTATGATCAGTCCACCACGAACACTGGGACTATTGTCCCAACTCGAAGGAAAGGAGGGCCATGTAAAGTTATACAGCGCGTAGACGACGGGACTGTAATGCGGTTCGATCACACTCAGTGAACGTCCGGTCGATAGACCGATACCGGTATATAGGACACGTCTCGCGGATACTTCGCTTCAGCTGTTCCTGTTGGCTGCACCCTCTAGAAACAGATTGGGATGTACCTCCAGCGACAGATCCTCGAGCATCAAGCGATCCTCTCGAGACCGCGTTCGATGCGGCGCTTCGTCTTGGTTGCCCCGCCTGCTGTGAAACGGCTGTCTGCAAAGATTCTCAGTTATCGAACTGGGAACCCTGGTAGCTTGGAGCAGTTCGAGACCCGACCTCAGCTATACCTCATAAAATATTGAAGGCTAACGTGGTACCACCGGAATTTACATCACTATCAAGATATTCGTAGATGGGATGGTAGCTCACCGATGAACTTTCAACGGTTACGCTGGGAAGAGGCACCCAAGGAACGGATGAGTACGCTCTACGAGGTGATCCTTGCGTTGCTCCCGGTCGTCGCGAGTCTCTCGGTCACGAGCTGGGGTCTCCCGCAAGTGGTGGGCTATCTTCTCACCGGCACGACACTCGTTTCGGTCTCCGCGTACGGTCTTCTACACCCCGACATTCGGCTGCAGTTCGACTCTGCATTTCTCGTGCTGATCGGCGGCTACTGGCTCGGACTGCTCGCACATTACTTCACTGCTCCTCATATGAAACTGCTCCAATATATCGCTGCCACCCCACTTGCGGTGTTTGCGCTGGTGATCGTCATGCCGGTGTTGATCACCGGTCGCGAGCAGGTCTTCACAATGGGACTCACACTTGTCGCCGTCGTACTCACAGTGATCGGAATCGCCATGCTCTGGCAGGAATTCCTGACAGGTGAGGATCTCTATGCGTCCGTCGGTGGCGCGGCGTTTGGTATTGATGGGATCCGTACGGCCTCGATCTTCGACAACCCAAACGGCTATGGATTCGTGATGATGGTCGGTAGCCTTGCGGCACTGTACACGTTCCTGTCTCGCCGCGGGGCAATCTGGTTCGGTGCGCTCATGGTCTGTCTACTGGGCTTTCTCCTGAGCGAGAGTGATGCGGCACTTGTCGGATTCACTGCCGGTTCAGTACTTGTGGTCTCGGGATTCGACCGCCGCTTCGGTGTTCTCGGGATCGCGTTCGCCATCGTTGGTGTCGCCGTCGCGATCCGTCTCGGTCACGTCGGTAACGTGATGGAAACAACGCTGCTGACCCGCGTCGACCGGTGGGTGGCCTCACTCGAGCGCCTCGCTCTCGATCCGATGCTTGGCATTGGGTTTGCCGATATCGCCGACGAGATCGGCGAGGCCCGAGGGCCACATAACTCCTATATCTACCCACTGCTCAACACTGGAATCATCGCCGGCAGCCTGTATCTGGGCTCGTTCGTCTACGCGCTTGGCCAGGGAATCCGCACACAGTGGACCCCGTGGACCGCTTTTATCGTTGGGCTCTCCGTCGCGATCTTTCTCTATATGGGCTTCGAGTCGCTTTTCCTCGGTGGGTTTAGCCCCTCTTCGATCATGCTGGGACTGTGTCTTGGCCTCTTGCTCTACTCCCCGGAGGCGGACGGACCAGTTACCGATATTCGATCGAAGTTCACGATTCGATAGCGCAATTCCGTCTCTTCAGCACGTTCTGACACAGTTATTACCCACGTTGACAACTACCGAAGAAACCCTCCAGCAAACCACCGCGGGTGGGAATGAAAGAGGCAGGCGGTGTAGACGAAGCACGACGACGTCCTCGCTCACTTCGTTCGCGAGGGCGAGACACGGGAAGCTACACTGACAGAGGCTTTCGGAACATTCCCCGCTCCGAGGATGAATCCACTACCCGGAGTCTCGAGGGTCATCGACCAACTCGAACAACCGCGTCCCCTCATGGACACAGTTCACGTGTCCGGCTGCCTCGAGGACCTCGAGCCGATTGTATACCGTGTTCCGCGAAAACTCCGTCCAGTCAACAAGTGCGCCCTTCGTCGCTCGCCCCTGCTGTAGTTGATCGAGAATTTGCTCGTCGGCTGGCCGCAGATCCTCGGGGTCCATCGGTTTACTGATCCGTGACATAGCCATGGCCATATATCCCGATAGTACGCACTTAGAACTGTTTGTGCGAACAGCTACTATGCATATGCATATTGCACAACTACTAAGAGCGACGCCTCCCACTACTCAATGAGCACGGAGCGCCTCGGAGAATCTGAGGCCGGTGTTCAAGGCACCGACCCCCGTGCTGGAGTAGCCAGCAATGTCGCATACGCCACCTACTACAGTAGATGTTTCGGACGGAGAGCACCGCGAGAACGCCACCCTCGAGAACCTCACACGAGCTATCGACGACCTCCGAGCGCAGAACGAACGGCTTGCCGATCGCGTGACAGAACTCGAGACGACCCTCGAGCGGACCGAACGCAGGGTCCAGTCCCTCGAGGAGGAGAACGAAACCCTGCAAAAGAGGGTCGACGAGGCGGAAGCGCTCACCGAGGCCACTAGAAACCGCACGGGCGCCAACAAGGACCGAATCGAGGAGCTCCAGGCGCGCGAACTCGAGAAGGGCGCCCATCTCCGAACCGATACCGTCGACGAACACGACCTCGAGCTCGAGACCGAGTACCTCGAGCGATTCACCAAGTCCGGCAGAACCTACTACCGCCTCCCGGGCACAGAGGACCCGCTCGATCGCACCGAGGCGACACTCGCCCACGGCGACCTGCTCCCGATCCAACAGCTCGCCAGACTCGACGAGGATATGCGTCGATCGACCACCAACGCCCTTCCCACGAGACTCGCCGCAAAGCTCTGGAAGGCGCACACCGAATCGACGGTTGGCGACGATCCCTGGGAGACGGGCTGCAAGAACATCCAAGCATACATCAACGCCGGCGACCTGAAACACTGGATCCGTCGCCAGGAGGACGGCATCAGCGACGCCTACGCCAAGAAGCTGGTCTCGAGGACGATCGACGCCGTCCTCGAGCTCTCGAAGAACCGCCTCGCGGTCCATAGGAAGACCCAGCGGAAGAACGGGCTCTCCTACACTGAACGACGGCTCGTCCTCCCGACGGACGCGGACATTCCTGGAACAACGACCGACAGTACACCGAAGACAGCCGACGTCCACGGCGAGAGATAGTCCCCATCCCAGCGAGGGCGCTTGAGGAGCACTCACACGCTCCCAACGCACCACCACCGCGACACGTCCACCTCGTACGCAGGGACGAGTAGCCGTCGGGCCGCCCTCGATCGGTCGTCGTCGGTCACCGCTCGAGACGCTTCCTGCACGATCCCCCGAGGACGCCAGCTGTCACCGGAGTCGATCGGGAATTCGAGAGCGTCGAGGACGGATCGACGACTCGAACTCGTCGGAACGCTCTCGAGTGCCCTGACGTCCGCGAACGTTCGTCTCGCTCGAACGCTCTCGCTCGGGACCGCGAGAGAGCGCTGATCGAACGACGGGTATCGCCCTCCCAATTTAATGTCCGAGAATGAGACCAGAGAGTATGGAATTCACGCTGACCGAGGATCGGTTCGTCGAAACGATGCGGACACAGGCGGAAATCGGTGGGACGGAAAACGGCGGTCTGCACCGCTTGGCGCTGTCTGACGCGGACAAGGAGGTGAGAGATTGGTTCTACGAACGGATGGAACGAGCGGGGTTAGACGTTCGAATCGACGAGTTTGGAAATATGTTCGGCCGTCGGGAGGGAACGAGAGATCTCGAGCCGGTGCTGGTCGGCTCGCATCTCGACTCCCAGCCCTACGGTGGTATCTACGACGGCGCGCTGGGGACGATCGCCGCCCTGGAGTTCGTTCGCGAACTCAATGACCGCAATATCGAAACCGAGCGTCCCGTCGAGATCGTCAACTGGACGAACGAGGAGGGATCGCGGTTCCAACCGACGCTACAGGGAAGCGGCGTCTGGGCCGGAACGCTCGATGTGGCGGAGCAGTACGCGGTGACCGACGAGGACGGCGTTACCGTCGAGGAAGCGCTCGAACGGATCGGCTACAAGGGGGATCACCCGGCGGAGCCGGCAACCGACTACGATTCGTACCTGGAACTGCACATCGAACAGGGGCCGTATCTCGAAAGCAACGGGAAAGACGTCGGCATCGTCACGGGCATCGTCGGCCTGACCTGGGGGGAGATCACGTTCTACGGGGAGGCGAACCACTCGGGGGCGACGCCGATACACCACCGCAGCGATGCGATGGTCGCGGCGGCCGACGTCGTGACGCAGGTCAGACGGATTCCGAGCACGCTCGGTGAGCGGACGGTCGGCACCGTCGGATCCGTCCAGGTACAGCCGGACTCGATCAACGTAATTCCGGGCGAGGTCTCGTTCACGTACGGCTTTCGCGATGCGAACGCCGAGACGATTCGGGAGGCCGAGAAACGCGTTCTACGGGAGGCCGAGGCTGCCGCCGAACGCGAGGGCGTAACGTTCGAGCACGAGGACCGCGCCAGTGCGGATCCGGTTTACTTCGACGACCGGTGCGTTGATGCCGTGCAGCAGGCGGCCGACGAACTACACTACGATTCTATGGAGGTGTTCAGCGGTGGCGTTCACGACGCGACTCACGCCAACGAAGTGTGCGACGCAGGAATGGTCTTCGCGGTGAGCGAGGACGGCAAGAGCCATACCGAAGCAGAGTACACCAGCTGGGAGGACTGCTACAGTGCGGCGAATACGTTGGCGAGAGCGGCGCTCAAACTCGCTACCGACGACGTGTGACCTTCGAGCTAGGCCAGCAGTTCGAGCACGGTGTTCGAGAGGACGGCGACGCCGATCGGAAGGCTGTCCTCGTCGACGTCGAACGTCGGCGTGTGGTGGCCGCCGGGATGATCGGTTCCGATACCGACGAACGCCCCCGTGCCGCCGTTCGATTTGACGGCCTGTAAGAGGTGTGTGAAGTCCTCGCTGGCCCCTAACGCGTCGCGCCGAACGATCGAGGAGACCTCGCTTCGATCCGCAGCGATTCGCGCAACGAGATCAACGACGCCCTCGTCGCTGTCCTCTCTCGGCGCATGCCCCTCGAGCGACGTCTCGACGGTACAGTCGTGCATTTCGGCGGCGGAGTCGAGAATTCGAACGGACGTATCGCGCATGTATTCCATCAGTTCGGTGGTTTCGCCGCGAACTTCGACGTCGACCGAAGCCCGATCGGCGATAACGTTCGAGGCGTTTTCAGAGCGGAGATTGCCGAGGTTCACGCGCGTGTTGCCACCCCCGTGCCTGGGGATTCCGTACAAGTTTTCGCCAGCAGCTACGAGCGCCTGGACCGCGTTTCGTCCCCGATTGGGCGCTAATCCGGCGTGTGCGGATTCGCCCTGGAACTCGACGTGGAACTTGCTCAGCGCGAGTGCGTCGTCGATACCCGCCACTACTTCACCCGTCGGGTGACCGAGACCGACGTGAACGCCGAGTAGATACTCGACGTCCTCGACGTGCGGACCGGCAGCCATCGGCTTCCCACCACCCAGAACCTCCTCGGCGGGCTGGAAAAAGACCTTGAACGTTCCCTCAAAATCGCTCTCGAGAACGGTTTTGAGCGTTCCCAGCCCGAACGTGATGTGAGAATCGTGCCCGCAGGCGTGCATCGCGCCGTCGTTTTCTGACCGGAACCCCTCGACGGCGGGCAGATGACCGTCGGCGGTCGCCTCCTCGATCGGAAGCGCGTCGATATCGACCCGAAGCCCGACGGTCGGCCCGGTACCGCGTTCGACGACTGCGACGACCCCCGTATTGCCGCCCCGGATTCGCTCGAGGACGTCGGATCGATCCGTCTTCGATTCCGCTCGCTCGAACCACCGCGAGAGTTCCGGTTCGTCGGGAACGCCTAAGCGCTCGGTAGGATCGATAGCGTCGGGACCGACGTGAATCTCGTCGACGTCCAGTCGCTCGAGCTCGTCGACGATCCGTGCAGTAGTTCGGAACTCGCGCCATGCGGGTTCGGGATATCGATGAAAATCACGTCGCAGCTCCACGAGATACTCGTTATCCGGTGTTGGAATATCTGATACCATGACACGCAGTTATCTGCTAGTGTATTTAAAACTACGAATGGACGCTCGCATTGGAGAATCGGGTGGAAATGGGGTGGACGTCCGTCTTCATAACGCTCTGATTGACGAGTTCAAAGTCCAGTTCTCTCCACCACAATCCAAAGAATAAAGTCGTTTGCAAGGTGGATTTTGGGTGGTATGGTACAACATACGGCGCTTCTGAGAAGCCTGCTCTATATGGACGTTGCAAACAGCGAATATATGTGGGCTGCTGCAGGTCTTGTTGTCCTGTTAGTAATCGCCCAGGCGGGTCTCTTCATGCGACGCGCCTACAGATCGGGAAAGCGGATGGGAATGTCCGAGGACCAGCTCAAAACGGGAGTGAGGGCCGGCATGATCTCGGCTGTCGGACCAGCGGTCGCAATCCTCATCGGGATGATGGCGCTGGTCGCGACGGTCGGGGGCGCGATCGCGTGGATGCGACTCTCCGCGATCGGTTCCGTGATGTTCGAACTTTCGGCGGCCGAACTTGGGACACAACAGTTAGGGTACTCTCTCGGTGACGAGGGGCTTACAGAGGTCGCGTACGCGAACGCAGTTTGGGTGATGACCTTCGGAGCGGTTGGTTGGCTCGTCGTCTCCGGGTTGTTCACCCCGCACATGGAAACGGTCAGACAACGGATCGGGAGCGGAAGAGAGGCACTGCTCCCGGTCATCAGTGCTGCAGCCATGCTTGGCGCGTTTGGGTATCTCGCTACCGGAGAGGTGATGTCCGGCAGCCCGTTTACGGCCTCCGTTGCTGTCGGTGGGCTCATGATGCTCGCACTGCTTCAAATTGCGGACAACAGAGATATTCAGTGGATCAGGGAGTGGGCTCTTGGAACCGCAATGATCGTCGGACTGTTCGCGGGCGTCGTCACGGAAGTGACGCTCGGAGGGTTATGGTAACATGGCTGGAAAACAGACGCAACAACGGTCTGAGAACCATGAGAAGGAAGAGGTCTACGAAGAGGAGTTCATTCCGTATATACACAAGTGGGGACGGAGAACGAACCTACTCGCTGTTGCGCTCTCGTTCGGACCGGCCTTGGTTCTACTTAGCGTGTACGGAATCCTGCCGCCGACGGGCGCCATTCTGGGCGGTTTCGTGTCCGTGATCGGTGCGTGGGGTGCGTTTTGGCTCGTCGAACCGATCTCCTACTATCCAGTACTTGGCGTCTCAGGAACGTATATGGCGTTTCTGTCGGGGAATATCTCGAATCTCCGGCTGCCGAGTTCTGCGGCAGCGCAGGAGGCTGCTGATGTCGAGATCGGCACGCCGGAGGGTGATATTATCTCTACGTTAGGTATCGCTGGATCGATATTCGTGAATATCTCGATTCTTACTGTCGGCGTTATTGGTCTCGTCTCCGTGTTTCAGGCGCTCCCGGGGCTGTGGCAAAACGCTCTCGAGAGTTATCTCGTCCCGGCGATATTCGGAGCGATTTTTGCGCAGTTCGGACGGGACTTCCCCAAAGTCGCAGCTATCGCCCTCGCTCTGGCTTTCGTGTCGAATCTGCTGTACGAATTCGGCTACTTCGCGCTCCTACCTGGTGACCCGATTTACGTGGTGATCATCGTCGCAGTCTTCGGTACGATGTTCATCTCGAAGTGGATGTGGGAACGAGGAATGATACGCGCGACGGACAGCTCGTAACCGCTGAGTTCGTACTCGCCGATAATATCGATGACTGGCGATTTTGAGGACAGTTTGCATTCGAGGCAGCCTCGAGTGCACCTGGGACGCTCGCTTTCTCCCTCACAGCTTCCATTCTTTGTGGGTGATCGGATCGATAACCTGCAGCCCTATCGTTTTCATCGCTCTTTCAGTTATATCACGCGTTAGCAGGCGGTATTCGAGTCAATATACTAGTGCCTGTTCATGGTGAGCACCCATCCGTCGGCGGGCTGTGAGCCCGCAGCGCGAGTTCGGTCAGACACAGCCGTGGCCTGCGCGGCGTAGGCAATTCGATCGTACCGAGACGGCCACCGACCAGCACTTCGGTCGCCCCGAGCGTTGGTGACCGGATTTGGCCAGGCGCACAGCCACGACAGAACAGTCGCGGGACGTCCCACTGTGTGGCGTCGGCACAGCGATACGCGTACGCGAATACAATGTCGGTCTCATGGAGCGGTGATCCACAGCCGATGCAGACGGCCGTGTCGGGTCTAGAGCCGACCGGGTGGCCGTGAAGGATCTGTGTCGGCGTTGCTGTGACGGTTGGCTCCTCGTGATGTTCGGCACGATACCGCCGGCAATTGTCAGCGGCCATCTTCATCCTCCGTGCTGTGGGCACTGAAACACGCAAAGCAGGGCAACTGGTCGCCGGTCGGACCGCTACACCAATTGTGGTCGCATATTTTTCTGCCGGTGCGTTTTTGACGGGTCGAGGTCGTAGTTGGCATTGCTTCTCGCCTCCCGAGAAGCGTGGTCCGGTGTTCCAAGCACCGGGCCACAGAGTTTCTGTAGGCATCACGCTTCTCATGTGGCTCTACTCTGGCCTCCTACTTAATAATTTGCTAAGCAAAATGCCAAGCTGTCTACTAAATAAATAGCTTAGCATATAGTGTAGTATTATGTTCTGCGAGGGCCGAACTGCTGCTAATGGTTAATCGGAACTACGTGCCAAATGAACGGGAAGAAACTATCCTCAATCTGTTCAAAGAAGGTAGAGAAACCGAAGAACCATGGGGTCGCGCAAATCCACAGTTCTTTCGTGAACAAACGGATCTCGACAAGGGACAAGTAGAGTATGCCCTTCGGAATCTTACTAATGCAGGTTGGATTCGGCGATTAAACAAGGGAGGATTATACGAATTTGTCGATGACCCACGCGAAGGGTAATCAACTCGACGGCCCAGTCGCTGATCTTTGGTCAAAGTTTCTTGTTCGCTGACCGCAACGCTCGCTGTGAACACTTCCAAAAATTTGGACGGTCTGTGACGCTGGCGGCCACGACAAGCCGTCTCGAGCAGCCGCTGCCAGACTCTGCTACTACTCGAGCGTGGCCACCCCCATCATGGCGTAGCGGAACGCGTCCAGGCAGTGGTCATCGGCAGTCGGCCCGCCGACGTGATCCGCCTTGTAGCCGTGAACCGCCTCGGGGTTAAGCCCCGAGGCACTTCACGCTCCAGGGATTTCAGCGGGGTTCTCATGGAGCTGCCTCTGCTGAGTGAATCGGTCCACGTCAGAACATATCTGAATTACCACCTCTGGACCCTGTACGACAATTCGGGTCACCGTAATCAAGCGGCTTTACTGATCCAACCAATAGTGCCAATCTGCGATCGCTTGCTCGGTCTCACCACTGGCTTCAACGGACTCCAGTTGACGCAGTGGTACGCCGAGTTCCCGATCCATCCACTCCACCGTCACGAACATCTGACTGAGCGTCGGCTCTGTCGGAGACATACCGACTACCCGTACCGTTTCACCCTTCTCCAGGGGCGACTCCTCGAGTTCCATGGCACATCGCGCTTCAAAGGGGAAGTCCATCGTGTCATCCAGATAGGCACACCAGCCCATCGCTTGCTCTTCTAGACTGTAGGTATCGACGATGATGTCCATCTCGATACGTTCCTCCCGTTCTTCGTCCTTGTCTGATGGCACCATGATCCACAGTAGGGTGCCTGAGAGTAAGACGTTCCGGGATGTCGGCATCTCGAACCCACCAACCGAGTCGGTATCGAGGTGGCTACCCGGTGTGTTCGTTGTCGGAGGCTCACCGAAACCGAGGATGAATACTGGCAAGGTCGTGTTGTCGATCCGCCAGTGTACTGCGCTATGGAAGTTCACAACCACAGTTCGGACAGAAATTTTCGTCGCCGTCCAGCAGCGAGAGGCAGTCGACACAGAGACGGTTGCTCGGCGAGGTGGCGATGTCCTCCAAGAAGTCCATCGCGGTCCGTGACGCGGCACCCGGCCTATAACCGTCTGCGTAGCCCGGAAGCGTCGAGGCCCACTGGACAGTTCCCTCGTCATCAACGACCGCGATGTTCCCAGCGACGTCAAGTTTTCCGTAGTGTTTAAACGCCTCTGAAGGAGTCTGGTCGATGGTCTGGTTCAGGTTCTGGTTGCGTTTGAGGTCACGCTCGTAGACTTCCTCGGGCGTCAGGGACCGTACTTCGCCGGGGAACTCTGTGAGAGGTCCGTGTTGTTCGTCGATTCGGTCGATCTCGACTGCGATGCCGTGCACGTCGTGAAGTGTTCCCAAGAGCCGGAGCGTGTGATCGTGCCACTCTCGGACATCCGCATCGGCGTAGTAGCGCAGGATCATGTGTCCGGTTCAGTCTTTTCTGCGGCCGCGATGCGATCTGAGAGACTTTGCGCGAGCCACTCGTTGGCGAGTTCGCTCGCATGATCGACGATCTCTTGATGGCTCATCCCCTCCATTTCGAAGGACTTGTAGACCTGCCATTGTTCCGCGCTTCGATTAAAGACAATCACGTACGTCCTCGCTTCCATCTCCAGTAAGAATGCTTCGATTTCGCTGGGTGTCGACCCTGGAAAACCCATGGCTCCGCGAATCTTCGAAGTATCGCTTTCGCCAATCTGCTTCACAATGTCGTCTGTAATGGGTTGGCTCGGGAGCGATGTGAGAAACGACGGTGATGTTTCTGAATCATCGGCCATATGTGGTGACTCACAGAGAGAGACCTTGAATCCGTGGACTCAATCGTGTCTTTCTGCTGTACCTTATCCCCTTCTCACTGCAAATAAAGAAATATGCTACACCGTCAACTCTGGGTACGTCTCAAGCGCGGCTAGATCCCCTCGAAGACGCGCCATCCAGGCCCGCGTAGGCCTTCTGCTTCTCGCCCGTGAGCTCGGTGGCCGCACTAAAGAGGGTTCGACACTCCTTCAGATTCACGTACTTGACGGCGGCGCGGGCGTGGCGGGCCGCGAACTCCCGACAGACGCGTCTCGTGGTGAGCGTTTTCCCGGTGTCGAGCGGGCCGTAAATCGACACCGTCGGCGGCAGGTAGCCCTCGTGGACGCCGTTGAGGATCGTCGCGAGCTTGCGCTCCTGGGCGTTGTGGGCGTGGCGAGCGGGCCAAGCCCGCCCTTGTCCCTGAACAGACTGTCATCGGGCGTCGTCTCGCCTAAGCGGTCGTCGTACGTGCTCATGCTCGGCGGAACTACGTGTGTCTGCGTGAGAGTCGCCCACGGAACGTACCGGTTCGGGACCAACGGCACGGTCGCTCGAACGCCGAGGCCCCGTTGGTGCCCGAGCTGGTCACCGCCTCGAGCCCTCACACACCGCGAGCGCCGCGCCGCAGGCGCCGTCTACGGATCGAGCGGGATCGTCCGCCTGCGCGTCGGGTCGGTCAGATACGGCTCGAGGTCGGCGGCGTCCTCGAGAACCACTACCCCGCGTTCGCGGTCATACTCGATCACGCCGTGGTCGGCCAGCCGCGGGAGGTGATCGTGGACCAGCCGCAGTTCGGCGCGCTCCCGGTCGAACTCGGCAGCACGATTTCGCCGCCGGGCGGCGAGCTGGTCGGCCAGGGTACCCACCGTGGCACGGCCATCGTTCTCGAGCAGTTCCGTCAGGACGTGCTGGCGATCGGTGTCGGCGAGAAGGGCGAACACCTCGTGGGTTTCCATACCTGTCCTCGGGAGGGGGCAGAAAAAAGGCACCTCCCAAAGCACGTGGGCGCTGTTGCATGAACGGTTCAGCTCGCGAACCCGCCGGGCGGCTGCCAGCACCGTACCGGCGACCGGCTCACACTCGCGATTTACCGTGGTGAGACGGATACCACGCCACTCACCCCGCGCGATCACACCCGGTGTGCCCACGGCGGTATGCTATCGTGCCCATCACGACGTAGCGAAGCGCGTCTAGGCAATGGTCGTCGGCAGTCGGCCCGCCGACGTGGTCTTCCTTATAGCCGTAGAACTCCCGGATGAGTTCCTGGCACCGCTCCGAGATCAACAGTCCGCCCGCGGGCTCGCCGGCCTGGCGAAACAGTATCAGCGCCTGCCGGGCGTCACCCCAGTGCCGGGCTACCTTGCGGACGCTGTATGTATGGATATCGTCGGGCACCGCACGGAAGGCGCGCTCGAGGCGGGGTTCGAGAATCACAGTCAGTGCCACGGGTGCACTACCGCTGGCAACTCGAGCTGATGGGCTGCTCGTACTGTGCGATTTCGCCGCACGGTTTCACCCGGTTCGAAATACAGCCAGGGTATACAGCGTAGTGGTAAATACAATTGTACGTAGATACTGCAATACCGATCGCCGGTAGTGTGGATGGCAAGAGAACGGAACTGATTGCTCACCGTAAACGGTCGGTTGGCATCTAACCATCCGACGGAGTCAATCAGTGAGAGCCTTGATGCCCTGATCAGTTCACCCCAACAGGGAACCATGATCGTGGTGCGTGTTCTTCCCTCATTTCTGTGGAGATATTCTTCCTCGAGAACGTGGAGTACTAAGAGATGAAACGACGGAGGAGGGATCGATCCATTCCGAAAAACCGTTATATATTGAGCGGAGACTAGTGAGATGTCAGTGCGGCTGTCCGAACTCAATCGTGGAGCGGATCACCGTCCCCTCACGAACCGCACTGATCTCGTACTCGTGGACAGTCAGGAGAGTCTTCTCTTAGAGCTCTCCTGTGCAATTCAGCGGTAGAGAAGTGAGACACAGCGTAAAAGCCGACAACTATAGCTGTGGGCGGATGTCAACCCGAATTGACGGCTTCTGGTCCTAACGAGCACGGTCGTTGAGAGCCAGCACCAGTGGGTGAACCGCCTCGAGGTCAAGTGGTTCAAGAGAGCAAAGCTCTCTCGTCATCAAGCGAAACCGCGGTTTCGCAGACATCGCGAATCTCTGATTTGCTCAGTCACGAAAGACGAAGTCTTCTGGACGCCCCGAGGCACTCAGCCTGCTCCGCCTGGAGAGCACTTCGCGAATATCCACCCATGTGCCTCGAGACTCGACCCTGAAGGTGAAAACTATCAACATAGATAAGAGCGTTAGCACCCGATTTATATACACCAAATTTACTAGGGAAAACAACAAAACCAATCGATGAGATAGTCGCTGCTATTGTACCCCTTCAGCGAATGTCAGGATTGTGGGTTCGTTCTTCGAGCAAAGAGTAGAGGTAATGCTCGTCCGAAACGGTGGAGTTCGTGTCCGTGCTGTGGCGGGACCGATTTCGAGCTCGTCACCTCTTAACATCCTCCTGCGCCTTCGTTCAAGAGCTTCGATGCAGCCCATCTGCGCTGGTCGAGGTTGTCACGAACCTGATGGTGAGTCAGGATGCTGGCCTCGAATATTCGGACGAGATGCATCGAGACCCCTCCAGACAACTGATCCGGAACGGTGAAACACGTCTCGTCCCCCAACCTCATTCGGCCAGTAGCTCTCAGGGAGCAGTGCCCATCACGCTGGTCGCTGATCGCCGAATACCTGGTACAGCTGATGTCCGATCTATAACGGCGCTTGTCGGCCACCGGCTGTGACGACCGAAACCAGTACCTCGAGAACGGAGTCGGCTCACGGCTATCCCCCAGGAACGCCGCCCGGTCGCTGGTTGCAGGAGCCCTGACATTCTTCTTCCCAGGGGTGGAGTCACCGGTCATGTACGACGAGACGCCAGCGCGGACCTACAACCTGCCATCGCCGGTCGATCTCCAGGCGATGCTTGCATCCCTAGGGATCGATCATCTTGTCGTTGATCCGATGCGGCTGTTCGTCATCTTCCGAAGTGCCGTACTCGATCTCACGGTCCGACAGGGAGATCTGGAGGCCGCAGACGTGGTCACGCTCGCGGTCCTCGATGGACCACCCCGATCAATGGAGACCGGGGTCGCCCTCCGGAAACGGTTGCTGGAACAGCTGGCACCCTCGACAGGAACGGACTGGATCGACGACGCCGGTCGTTGAGCGGAACGCGGCGCCACCCGGTAGCGGTCTCTGTCATCGGATAGGTCGTGGTTCGCTCGTTGACCAACCACACAGCGGGTAGTAGCCTTGAGTAGACAGCAGTTCCGTGAGCATACGAGACATGTTAGATTGCTGTCCCCGTCCTCGGTTCGGCTCGAGCGCGATCCGAGGCATCCACTGAATCGGTTGCGAGCCGTTGCTCCTCGCTCAGGGGTAGGCCTTCCTATTGTCGTCGGACTCGAGATGTGTTCCTCTCCTTGCGAACGCCCAAGTGTCCGTGGCCGTAACACCACGGTGCTAGTCGCGCGCTCGAGTGTATCGGTGCGGGCGGAATGGGGATCTCCCCGATAGTCAGGCTGATCGAGCACGGTGTTGCCAATCTCGAGGTCAACGTGCAGCTCATTCTTCGTCAGCAACGATCATCCCGAGATACGTCGACTCGGTCGCATAATCTGCCATTGTATCCCGAACCCACTGTGGCTCGAACGTCGTCTTGATCTGTTTCTGCCGTCCCTCACGCCCCTTCGATTCGATCCAGGTCTCGATGAGTCCCATTGTTTCGAGATCGATCAGGAGCGTACGGATCGTCCGTTCACTGAGATGGAACTCCTCGGGATACGCGTCTTTGGAGATGGAATCTTGTACCTCCGCTGTCGCGACGGGCTGTCTGATCTCACCACCCCGTTTCCAGCCAGTAATTCCAGTGAGCACTAGGAAGTGGTTGAACGGCAGGTCCAGCAGCGTCTCCATCGTCGCTTCCCGGTCAGTCGCCTCGAGATTTTTCTCGAGACAGTCTTTCGTCACTTCCTCGAGCCCTCGCTCGCTCGCGGTTTCGCCGGCCTGCCGGAAGAGCGTCAGTGTCTTCCGGGCGTCGCCCCACCGGCGGGCCGCCTCCCGAATTCCGTACTCGAACGCGTCCGCAGGTACTGCCCCGTCACGGAACGCTCGCTCGACGCGGGGCTCGAGGATCGCCGCCAGTTCCTCCTCGCCGTATGGTGGGAAGAAGACGGCGTCATCGCTCATCGTACTCTCGACGCGGCTATCCAGTCGCAGATCGACCTCCAGCAGTTCGTTGCTCAGCAGCCAGACCGAGAGGTTGATCCCACGGGCGAGTTTCCCCTCCCCGCGCAGGAGCCGGTAGAAAAAGTCGCTGGGGTCGTAGTTCGTATCCTGCTGGATGTGATCGATCTCATCGAGCAACAGGACCGTCCACTTAGGGTACTCCTCGAATGCCGTCCAAATCTCCTCGAAGACGCCGTCCAGCCCCGCGTAGGCGCCTTTCTTCTCGCCGCTAAGTTCGTAGTAGATCTCGTTGGCCGCGCTAAACAGCGTTCGACACTCCTTCAGGTTGACGTACTCGACGGCGACCGACTCGTTCCGGGTGGCGAACTCCCGACAGACCCGTCTCGTGGTGAGGGTCTTCCCGGTGCCCGGCGGGCCGTAGATCGAGACCGTCGGCGGCAGATAGCCGTCGCGGACGCCATTAAGAATCGTGGCGAGTTCGCGTTCCTGGCTATCGCGGGCGACGATCTTCCGTGCTTCGGGGAGCGGGTCGAGCGCACCCTTGTCAGTAAAGAGGCTCTCGCCCGGCGCCGTCTCGTCGAAGAGGTCGTCATATTTGGTCATGTTCCAGCGGAACTACGTGTAATGCGTTTGAGTGACGTGAAGGATAACGGTTCGGGGGAGACAGCGAGGTCAAAAAAGGACCAAATCCTGAGGAGGCATCAATTCGTGTTACGCGAAGAGCGGGACTCAAGAACCACACCTCGAGTACTCTCTGCGACGACTTCACGACGCGGGCTGGATCCGAACGACAGTCACGGGCTCAACGGGTTCGTCGAGGCTCATCGCGAAATTTGACTGTATTTTTACATCTCGAGACGTACACTAAAGCCCACATATCTCATCAACAGTTGTGAGAACGCCCGGCGTGCACGCGCTGCACAGTTGGCGTACCATTCTCGGTCCGTGCCCGGAACACTCCGATCGCCGTTTCGGAAGCATCGATCCCGTATCCAGAGAGTGAGAGTGGATTTCGTGTGCTTTCGGTTCGGATATCGGGTTAGCAGCAGTCAGTTTCAAGAATGTAGCCGAGACACGGAGGGTTGCGAAAGCAGACGAAGCAAACGAACGCCGGTTTGAAATAGCACAGATGACTACGTGACAATGCGCTGGCTGAGTCGTCAAAGCACACGAAATCTACACTCTTGATACTCAATTCAATCGTGACAATCACTGTACTCCGCGACGAGCGACGTCAAGCGAATAGAGCGAAACGCGCAGGTCAAATGCGCCGATAAACGTTGTGAACCTGTCACGAAGAGCTATTACGAGAACCAGAATGACGATCGTGAGTCGTTATCCGAGTATACGGAATTTCGTGTGCTTCGAGCGGTCGTCCTGTAGAGCTAGAAGAAAGAGAGAGTGGATTTCGTGTGCTTTCTATCTCAGATCCCGGCTAAAACCGGACACACTGCGGAATAACGATGAATCGGCGGAAGAGGCGAGAGCATACGAAGCAAACGAAAGGTGGTTTTAAGTAGTAGCGATAACGAAGTGTAGCCAAGGAATGTCCTCGCCGTTTAGCGATATTACGGACACAATTTTCGACAAGAAGTCGGTTCTAAGTGAGAGCTATCAACCCGAACAAATCCTCGAGCGAGAGAAAGAAATCGACGCGTTCAGTCACGCCTTGCAAGACGTCTTGTTCGGCCGCGAACCTGAGAACGTGTTTCTCTATGGGAAGGCAGGCCTCGGGAAAACAGCGGTGGCGAAGTACATGATGAACGAACTTCAGAGGGAGATAGAAACGCGAGAGAAAGCGGACGAACTCCACGTTCACGAATACAACTGCAACGGAAAGACACTGTTTATGATCGTTCGGCAGCTGGTAAACGATCTGCTTCCACCGAACGCGAGTTCGTTTCCGAAACGCGGTCTCGGAACCGGTGACGCGTTCGACGAACTCTACCGGCAACTCGATCGGCACGGCGGAACTCATCTTGTCGTCTTCGATGAAATCGATCACTTGGACGAAGCCGATACATTGTTATACGAATTCCCGCGAGCACGGTCAAACGGACATATTACGAATGCGATGGTTGGTATCATCGGTATTAGTAACAACTACACGTTTCGTCAGTCCCTTTCGTCCAAGGTGAAGGATACGCTGATGGAGGCGGAGATTTCGTTTAGTCCGTACGACGCCGGAGAACTCCAAACGATTCTCTACGATCGGGCTGAGCAAGCGTTCGTTGAGGGCGCGTGCGATAGCTCTGCAGTCGCGAAGGCTGCTGCGCTCTCGGCACAAGATATGGGGAACGCGCGGCAGGCGATCGATCTCCTTCGCGTCGGTGGTGAGGTTGCACAGCGGAAGGACGACGATACCGTAACCGACACACACGTCGAAGAAGCTCGGAATCTAGTCCAACGCGGACGGCTGCAGGACAAGATCCATGACCAAACCGAGCACGCCCAGTATATTCTGGAAACGATCGCGAAGTTAGATCAGCGTGGAGAGGTTCCCGCTCGATCGAAGACGATTCAGACCGGCTACGAGCAGGTTGCGGATGCCTACGGCACCTCCCCGCTAACAACGTTGAAAAGTATTCAAGACCACCTTTCCGATCTCTACATGCTCGGCTTTCTGGTTCGGCACGAACGAAACAAGGGCCTCAGTGGTGGGCAGTACTACGAGTACGAGCTCGATCTCGATCCGATGATCGTCCTTGAGACTCGAGAAACGATCGAGCAGCCACCTGAATAGAAAGCACACGAAATCTACTCTCTTCCACTCTGCGATGAAATCGGAGCACACGAAATCTACTCTCTTTCACTCTGCGATGAAATCGGAGCACACGAAATCTACTCTCTTTCACTCTACGATGAAATCGGAGCACACGAAATCTACTCTCTTTCACTCTACGATGAAATCGGAGCACACGAAATCCACACTCCATTGGCGACCCAGCGACAACCAGATTGCTGATTAAATTCCCGGCCGGCTCTCGAGGATGTCCTCACGGAACTCTGCGAGCGACGAGCAGACAACGACCACCTCGCTAATCGTGTGAGTCAACTACCCCGCCCTAACCGCCTACGGCGGTTTGAGGACGAGGCTTGCGTGCGGTTTCTCGGCATGGGACTCATACCGACGAAACTCGCTTGTGGCGCAGGGCCAGACGCCAGAGGCAATTTAATTAGCCGTGACCTCCACTCTACCCCCGCGATCTCGGTCACGGGCGACGGAGAGGCATATGGCGTCACGTTTGCTTCGTTGGTCCGGCTTTCGGGGCCGGTTGACTGCGACCCATCCATGCCGAGAAACGCACCGTGGCCTCGCTGGCACGCCAGCCCTCACGGACTGTCTGTGGCCCGTCATGGACAGTCGGACGTTCTCCGCGGGTGGTTGTAAATATTGGCACGTGCTCCTCCCCTCCCTACTCGCTCCCTCCGGTCGCTCCTTGATGAAGGGGACTCCGCGCGACCACGAAGTTGAACTCGAGAGCCATGTCGACAACCTCGAGAGCGAACAGGATGAACTGGCCGGCGACTCGATCGCCACGAGTCAACGATCAACGAGAAGGGCTCAACCCTCGAGGCCCTCGGGACAACGACCGACGAACTCGCAGCGATCACGAAGCAACCAGAAACCGTACGGGCGCGAACAAGACCCGCATCGAGGAACTCCAATCACGCGAACTCGAGAAGGGAGCCCACCTTCGCGAGACCAACGTCGACGAACACGACCTCGAACTCGACACCGACTACCTCGAACGGCTCACGAAGGCCGACGGACAGACTTACTACCGGACCCCCGATGCAGACGACCCACTTGATCGTACCGACACCACACTCGCCCACGGTGGTCTCCTGCCAATTCAACAACTTACCCGGCTCGACGAGGACATGCGCCGCTCGACAACGAATTCCCTCCCGACCCGACTCGCCGCAAAACTGTGGAAGGCACGGACCGATTCGACGGTCGGCGATAACCCCTGGAAGAACGGCTGCAAGTCGGTCCGTGAGTACGTAAAAGCCAGCGATCTCAAACACTGGATTCGCCGCCAGGAGGAGGGCATCAGCGAGGCCTACGCCAAAAAACTCGTCTCACGCACGATCGACGCGGTCCTCGAGCTCTCGAAACACCGCCTCGCGGTCAGCAAGCAGACCGAGCGAAAGAACGGGCTCTCCTACACGGAGTGCCGACTCCTCGTGCCGTCCGATGCTGCACTCCCTGGTGAGACAGCCGCGAGTTCGGAGACAGCTGGCGTCCACGGAGAAAGCTGACCACGGACCCAACATACTGCTCGAGAGAGCGTTCTCTCTCCCACGAATCCCATCTCCCACGCACGAAGTGGTTGTTCGAACGGGTCGGTTACTGTGGGGTCTCTCGCTTGCTCGGTCGTCGTCGGTTCAGACTCGAGACGGGCGGGGCTGGTGTGTCCGAGGACACCAGCTGTCCCCAGACCCCCTGCAGCCAACGATGTCGAGCGACGATCCGCCCGACAGTTGCCGACAGTACGGGGCTTCGCTGCTACAGTCCATCGAGTGCGTCATCCCACATCTCGACGTGCGCCTCGTATCGGATGGTCGCAACGTCATCGAGTGTGATCCACTCCTCGTCGTCGGGCTCGGTATCGGATGGATTCAGATTTTCTGTAGCGAGACGCTTCATATGGGTATCCTCGAGTGTCTCCGCGACAGCCATAGCAACGGTGTCCCCATTGAGATAGGAACCGAGCCACGTCTCGAGAGCGACACCGAGTTCCTCTTCGGAAAACTGTCGATACCCATGATACACCGTGTACAGTTCACCGAAAAACAGCTGAAGCTGCTCGGCTCGTTCGCTGGCCTCCGCTTCTGTTTCCTCGTCAGGGTCTTCATCACGGTTGAAATCTATAACCCACTGAAGGTATTGTCGTTGCCGTTTCTTCTGGAACTCCAGAAGGGTCGTATGGAGCTCATACACTGCGTGTTGTCGAACCTGTATCGCGACTCGATTGCGCTCGGTAAACGCCTGGTCCACCATCCGATAACGATGTTTCGGGCAGGTCTCCCAAAGCGCCTCGAGCCAGTCGTCCCTGTTGTCGGCTGCTGCCTTCAGAAACACCTCGAGACGCTCGTCGGGCGACAGTTCCTCGAGGAGGTCACGCTGGTCCTCGAGATCGCGCTCGAGCCGACGCTTCGTCATCGGGACCACCTCTCAAGTGCTCGCAGAGACTGCTTAGTCATTGGACCGTGCCTCCTTGGCGGCTTCCAGTAACTCGAGATCTGACTGCATCTCGTCGATATCCGTATCCTTCATCAGCAGGCGATACTGGCCCGCAAGCGACCCAAGCGTTCGCGTCCACTTGATCGCGAGTTCTTGGTTCTCCTTCGAGTCCAGGTCCATTTCCTCGAGATGAGTATCAATGAACTGGATTCGCTCTGAGAGCGTCTCGAGGATCTGTTCGCGCTCAGTGTCCTCATCGGAGGTGCTCGAGAACGTCATAGCGACCCCCTCTTTAGAGCGGAGTAGACTGGCTGCGCAGGGCTGTGACTGAGGCGAGATACGGACGCGCCATTGGTTGTAGACTGTGAAATAAATTGATAGTACATCTTCAGCGGAGACTATTGCCGCAATCAAAATAAGGGCTGGTATATTGGAGGGTGAAAGTAAAATAATACGACTATTAGAGCTAAAGCGAGGTCGAGGGTTCTCAAGTGACCTCCTCGAGATCTATCACTCGAGAGATAGCGGACGCTACCCGCTCTGGAATCGCTTGTGTTGGCTATGATTCGATCCGAATCCACCGCTTATGCGACGACTCAAGTTCGAGGTCGGAAGGGCCGTTGAGAACGGTCTCGCTGCTCGGGGATCATACTCGAGCACATCGGAATCTCCACTGAAAAGAGGTGATCACCACTGAAACTTTCTCAGTCAACTAGTCTAATTTGCACAGATTGTCCTAACAGATAATTATTAGTAGTATGGGCGACTACCCGTAGATGGGTGGATGCACTCGGACCCTCCGACGGCGCCATCCGACGAGCGTCCGATGCTCCGACCCGTCTCGAGAGGGGACTCACGATCCAGGCTGATCTCTCCCCTCTTTCCCCCCCCCTACCCGCCCCTTCATTCATACCCGTTCTTAGCGAAACCGAATCGATGAGACTCACCCTCCGCGGACCACCGCTTTGGCTCTCGTCTCCTATCGAGTGACCGACCCGGAGTATGGGGAGTCTCACAACGTCAGCCATAGGAATGTCAATCCCGGCCGCTTTCTGTCTCCTGTTCGTCCGTATCAGCCGCTTGTTCGTCCTCGGCCGAAGAATCCTGAGGGAGCTCGGTATCGGATTCCTGGTCAGTAGCTACCGCTTCGTCGCCCACGGAGTCGTCTCCTCGAGCGAGCAGTGCTGGATACCTCATCCAGATCACTCCGATGACCATAATCACAATACCGAGTAGCGCGAGTAGTGGATCCTCTATCATGTCCCACAGACCATATTTCGTATGACTTGCCTCTGATTCTAGTACTCGTCTTCCGGGTAGCTATCAACGTGCAAACAATCTGTCGAGAACAGGTGGTATATCAGTTGCTATCTATGATACCGTTTTCAGACTGATCTAGAATATACTTATTTGAGTTGCAACCAAAGACGTAGCAGAGTGACCCAGCCGATTCCGACTCAGTGTCCTGAGTGTGGCGCCATGGAGATCCGTGTCTCGAAAATTCCACCATACGATCACGACCGCGGTGATGGGTGGGTAACGCGTGCGGACTGCAAAGTCTGTGACGAGTACGTCAACTGGTTCGATTGAGACCCTGCGAGCCGGCTACACCACTCTGAGGTCACTCTTCGCATCCCATCTGGCGCTCTTGAGAACTGATCTAGTCGACACTCTATTCTATATCAACAGGTACTGATCAAAATTCATATCTCATATCTATAAATGCATGGACAGTACTATATCTCGAGAACACAATGGATCTCCAACGGCGGCTTCGGGAACCGATACGAAACAGCTCACCACTGCCGTATGCGTTCCCGGTTCTTGCGATACTCCCGATTCTCAGCAGCTTCTTGGTCTCGAGTTGGCTCGTCTCCCAGACGGTCGGCTACCTCCTGACGGGATCCGTAATCATAGTGATCGTCGCATGTGGCCTCCTCCACCCCGGACTTCGGTTGCAACTCGCTCCGGGCTTTCTTGTCCTGTTTGGAGGGTACTGGGTCGGACTGGTCGTTCACTACTTCGCAACGACTCACTCGGAAGTCCTCCAGTATATCCTCGTGACACCGCCGACGGTCATCGCAACCGTGATCGTCCTCCCAGCGCTGATTGACGACCGGCGACAGGCGTTTACGATGGAGGTGACCGTCGTCGCCGTGTTGCTCACCCTGGTCGGACTCGGGATGCTCTGGCAGTGCTCTGGCAGGATGCTCAGACGAGCGAGTCACTCTATCTTTAAACAGCGAGAGAATCCCGCCCTTTAGCGCGGGCGTGAATCGCGTCACCCGATTCCACAGCCGCCGTTAATCGGCCGAACTGGATTCCATACGTTCGTCGATGCACTCTCTTACAAGGCTCGACAGGTTGATGTGATTCTCCCGGATCCATTCGTCCTGTTCCTCTCTGATTGTGACGTTTCTTCGTTCCACAGGCTCCCTACACCATCGGAACACATAAGTGTTCATAGTGTGTATCGTGTGGTATGGCAGAGGAGGTGACGAAAACACTCGAGGCGACGCTTGTACCACCGACACAGGGGAAAGCGGTGCGTCTCCGTCGCCTTCTCTCCACCTACCGCGAGGCGTTGCAGGATGCGTTCGACTCCGGTGCCGATACGATGAACGGTGTCTCCGACGTAGTAACGCCGTTCGACCTACCCTATCAGGCGAAGGCTGCACTGTGTAGCTACGTCCCGAAGCTCCGGAAAACGTACAACGCCCGCGAACTTGATGACGAACACCCGCTTCGGCTCACGAACCAAGCCGCGAAGTTCGATTGGGACGAATCTCGGCACCACGAGATTTGCTGGAACGTTCCTCTGCCGGGCTACGGCACGAACTTCTGGATACCGCTCCGAGTCAACCCCGAACAAGAATCGCTGTGGCACGATCTTCTCAACGAGGACGCGAAGGCCGGACAGATTCGGCTTCAGCAGAACCGGAATAGCTGGGTGTTGCACGTCACCGTCACGTACTCGGTTGAAGGCCCCGAGACGGACGACGACGAGACGTACATCGGCTTTGATATTGGCGAATCAGCGTTGATTACGGGCTGTGCCCTCAAGCGCAACACGCCGACGAAGCCGATGCTCGAAACTGGCAGTCGTGCCCGGCAGCTCCGCAAGGAGATGTTTACGACGCTCAAGCGTCTCCAAGAGCGTGACGCCGCAGAGTGGCGAATCGACGAGCGTTTCGACCACTACCAGAACGCCCTTACGGATATCGTCGAGAAAGCGTCTCGAGAAGCCGTTGAGTACGCTAAGTCCTTCGAAGACCCAGCAATCGTACTCGAGGACCTGTCGTACATCCGTGAGAATCTGGACTACGGGAAGTTCATGAACCGACGCTTGCATGCGTGGGCGTTCGCCCGTCTTCAGGGCCGAATCGAAGACAAGGCCACCGAAGCCGGTATTCCGGTCCGGTTCGTGAATCCACGCTACACGTCCCAGACGTGCCACGAGTGCAGTCACATCGGTCGCCGGAGTCAGCAAGCGGAGTTCAAGTGTACGAACGACGACTGCCACGTAACGGAGTTCCACGCAGATATCAACGCGGCGGCGAACATCGCCAGTCGCGTAGATCCGTGGGGAGAGAGCGTTCCTTGGGAACCGGAACGCGATGACTCGCCTCGGAATGGGAGCGCCAGTGACAGCGCCACAGTCCACCGCGAGACGAGCGAGCAATCCTCGCAGATGACGCTCGCGGCCTACTCGGACTGAAACCTACGGCACAGCCGGAATCCCACTGTCGTGGGAAGCCCCGCCGTTTACGGCGGGGAGGATGTCACGCGTATGTCGGGGGGACTGTGTTGGGTATCGATGGTATTCGGACGGTCTCGATCTTTCACAACCCGAATACCTACGGGTTCGTCATGATGGTCGGGAGCCTGACTGCACTGTATACCGCCCTCATTCGCCGTCGTCCGGCCTGGATCGGAGCGCTTGGACTCTGTCTCCTCGGCCTTTTCCTGAGCGACGGAACGACCTCTCTCGTCGGATTTGTCGTTGGAGCGATCCTCGTCCTGTCGGGAACCGATCGGCGACTTGGCTTTGTCGGCGTTGCAATCGCGCTTCTCGGTGGCTACGTTGCGATCCGCCTCGGCCATGTTACCACTGTAATGGAGGGGACTCTGATGATCCGTGTCCACAGCTGGGTTGCCTCACTCGAGCGCCTCGCCGCGGATCCCCTGCTCGGTATCGGATTTGCTGATACGGCTGCCCAGATCGGTGAGACGTACGGCCCGCACAACTCCTATCTGTATCCGCCCTTGAGTACTGGACTCCTTGCCGGGAGTCTCTACCTCGGAGCGCTTGCTTACGCCCTCGGTCAGGGTCTCCGAAAATCCTGGACCCCCTGGAACGCCTTCGTCGTTGGGCTCTCGATAGCGATGTTTGTCTACATGTGCTTCGAATCGCTCTTCTTGGGCGGTCTCAGCGTCTCGTCGATCGTGCTGGGGCTCTGTCTCGGGTTACTGCTGTATTCCTCAGCGGCAGACGGTCAGGTCGAGGGCCTCTCCGCAAAGTTTGATATCCGGTAGGCAGCGTTCTCTCGAGAGCCCGTCCTACAGTATTGCTTTGCTTCTCTGGCCCAAACCTGGAGACCCTCGAGCGTGGAAGTCTCAGAATAACTAGCAGCAG
The DNA here is from genome assembly GCF_012163165.1 of Natronococcus sp. JC468. Classification (NCBI taxonomy): domain Archaea; kingdom Methanobacteriati; phylum Methanobacteriota; class Halobacteria; order Halobacteriales; family Natrialbaceae; genus Natronococcus; species Natronococcus sp. JC468. Next base: position 13,779 of record NZ_JAAVUO010000018.1, on the reverse strand, counting down.
AACGACGCCAAGAGTGAGCGAGGCAAGAGATAGCTCACAACACAGTCCTTGTCCGTTGAACTCGTCGCGACGGGAGAAGCAGATAGCCAACCGAGATCGATAGAACGACCGAAAGCACAGTGTATCCGAAGACGTTCTGTGTTTCCATGAGCTGGATAATAGCAAATCCGAACACGAGAACGAGGGGAGCGAGACTAGGGAGACGTCGTCGTAGCGCGTAGACGATCGAACCGAAGTAGAGCGTCACGTATGCAAGGCCCCCGAGAAGCCCCGTTGTGAGGGTCAGATACAGGTACGCATTGTGCGTTCCGTCGCCCTGGAACTGCGGCTCGGCTGTATAGGGCTCGATCAGTCCACCACTGCCGCCAAAGCCGTACCCAAGAATCGGTTCCTGTGCGATCGCGCGTACGGTCGCTTCCCACAGAACAAGCCGGCCGCTGAGTGTGGTTCCGGTGATCGGCGCGATTACGAAATACATCACGGCGACCCCGAATAGGACGCCTGCACCAGCCAATCCGAGTATCTTGGCGAACCACTCCTGACCCGCGTAAACGTAGACACCGATCAGGACAAGCGAAACGAAAAACACAATCAAACTTGTCATCGAGTTACTCAGGAACAGCCCCAGTACGTTCAGCCCGAGGAACAGGCGATCAGTAACGGTGTCTCGCTCAAGGATGAAGAGGACGCTGATGATTGCACCGGCGAAGGTGAGCCGACCTAGGACGTTGGGATTGTCGACGACGGAACTCATGCGCGGGAGTTCGATGAACCCAAACGAGAGTGGCGTCTGCCACAGATACGGAGCGAATGCTGCCGAGTCAATTACCAGTGCAAGAAAGAACACTGGAAGTCCAAGAATAACGAGCGAGCCGCTCACCCACATGACGAACTCGAGGAACCGCTCCAGGGAGAGCAGTCGCGGAATGAGAAAGAGGTTTATGGCAACGATGACGGGAGTTGCGAGAGCCGACCCGACGTTTGTTATCGATTCGAAGTTTCCAAGGACGATCTGGAGGAGGTAGAGTGTGCTAATGACCACCCACGAGAGAAGTGCAAATCGGGGGATCGTATCGATCCATCGACGAACGTTTGCCCGAGGATTCCCCTCTATCAACACACCGTACAGCAGAGCCGTTCCAAGGCCGGCGTAGGCCAGAAACACAACCGCAGAGCCGACCGCACTGGGGAGCCAGACGGTAACCGGTAAAATACTCGCAACGAGAATACCGAGCACTGCCAGAGCGAGCGCATCGTAGTCACGTCCCCACTCCGGAGTGAGTGTCTCAGTTGCCATTCTTCGTTACAAAAAGTTTCCATTCAGTAGCTCTGTCATTCAGCATAGCGGACCATGCAGTCTCTCAGCACTAAGGTATACCGCTATCTACGAAGATAACTCCACCTAGTCAAATATCATACAATTTCAATCCTTCGCCGATATTTTTGGGAAGGTTTTTAACTTTATTAGCTAACTGAAAGAGTATGGATTTGCCGGGGGAAAACAGACCTGATATCTCGATGTATGTCCCCTCACTGCGAGGAGGAGGCGCTGAACGGGTTATCGTTCGGCTTGCGAACCAGTTCGCAGAGCAAGGGTATTCCGTAGAGCTTGTTCTTGGGCGGGAAGAAGGAGCATATCTTGATCACGTCTCCGAGGCAGTCACCGTCGTCGATCTCGACACACGTCGCTATCTCGCAGCGGTCCCGAAACTCGTCGACTATCTCCGTACACGGCGTCCGACGGTCCTCCTGTCGACGATTGATACCGCAAACGTTGCAGCGATCGTCGCCACAAAACTGTCACGAGTGGAGACTCGCGTGGTTATCCGCATTTCGAACATGATGAGCGTCAAAGAGGAGATGTTGGATCAACCGAAACATCGACTCGTCCATCTGACTGCGAAACGCACATACAAACACGCCGATCACGTGATCGGGGTTTCTGCGGAGGTAACCGACGATGTGGTTACGAACTTCGGCGTTCCACAGCGTCGTGCCAGTACGGTCTACAATCCAGTTGTCAACGAGGATCTCCGTTCGCAGAGCAGCGAACGTGTCGACCATCCCTGGTTTCACTCTGATCGCGAGCGGCCAATCGTTCTCGGGGTCGGAGAGTTGGCTGACCAGAAGGATTTCGCGACGCTCATCGAAGCGCTTGCAGCCACCGATTACGACCCCGAGCCCCGACTCGTCATCCTGGGAGAGGGACAGAACCGGGAACCCCTCGAGCGACTCGCGAGGGAGCACGATATCGCCCATCGTGTTGATTTGCCAGGATTTGTGGACAATCCCTATAGCTATATGGCAGACAGTGACGTGTTTGCGCTGTCATCGAAGTGGGAAGGGTGTCCGAACGTCCTGATTGAAGCGATGGCGTGTGGCACTCCACTCGTCGCAACGGACTGTCGGAGTGGTCCACGGGAGATCCTGGCAGCCGGAGAGTATGGGGAACTCGTCCCCGTTGGTGACGTCGAGAAACTGTCCCAGGCGATCTCGAGTACACTCGCCGCAGACCACGACACGGACACCCTCGCGCAACGCGCAGAACGCTTCAGCGTCTCCGCGATTGCGGACGAGTATCTCCACGTGCTCGAACACGGAGTTGTACACGAGAGCCACGCTCGCCACTCTGAAACGACCTCAACAACGGACACTCACTCGTGACTGAGGGAGTCCTGTACATTGCCTCCGGCAAGCCGTTCGTCAAGGAGGCGGCGGTCTCTGCTGCGCGGCTCAGGGAGTTCATGCCACACACGCCCGTTGCAATTGTTACGGACGTTGCCGGCGTCAAGACGGCGGGCACACCGTTCGATCAGGTGATTCAGGCTGATGACTCTGACCGAGATTTCGGAGACCAGATCCGATATCTCGAGAAAACACCGTTTGATCGCACGCTGTGTCTTGATACCGATATCTATCTCGATGCCGCCGTGGAAGACGTGTTCGAGGTTCTGAACGCGTTTGATATCGCTGCCGCACACAATCAGGACGGAAGTGCGTATGAGGTGTCTGGAGTGCCAGACGCGTTCCCGGAGTACAACACCGGGGTTGTCGCCTATCGAATGAGCCCCTCGTTCCGAGCGTTTCTCGAGGAGTGGCGCGACTACTACACTGAGCTGGCGTCGGGCGAGAACAGTCAGAACCAGCCCGCGTTTCGGAAGGCGCTGTACGAATCCGAGCTTCGAGTCGCGACACTACCATCAGAGTACAACACGATGGTGCGGTACCCTGGCCACGCTAAAGGGCCTGTCAAGATGTTTCATGGGCGGCTCTTAGATATCAACTCTCCGGGCGCCGGGAAGTATATCGACGTCCCGAAAGCCGCCGCGACCATCAACTCGACCGAGCAACACCGCACGTGGACACTTCTGGGTGGGCTCCAGCTCCATACTGATAAACGAGATTCCCCGCTACACAAGTATCGGCTCCGAGCCCAGGAGCACGGAATCAGAGAGGCAACCCGGCGTGCTATTTCGAAGATTTGGTCCCGAACTGCGGATGATCAGTAAGTTCGTTGCTGTGGGAGTGCAATGTCGGCCACTCCGACTCGGTATCCTAACGCTTCCATTCCGTCAGTAGTAGCAGAACAGACGAGTTCTTCCCGACAAAATCGGTTACGAAGAGACGTCCGAGATCGTATATCGATACTTCCCGGAGTCCGAGCGCTGGATTGCACTGGGAAACTCGAAGTCAACAGCGACCTCCTCGCCCATAATACGTTCTGTCTGGGAGATGATCTCCTCGAGAGCCGATTGCGGCGGGTCATCCCGGGACACCACGAGGCGAAACACGATCGTATCAGTACTGGTCTGGTGAATCTGGAACCGATCGATCCACTCGTAATGATACAGTGTCTTACGAAGCGCGCCCGGATACACAAGCGTCCCGTCGGGCGTGACGAAGTGATCAGTCACGCGACCACGGACGTTGGCGATCATCGGCCAGCTACACCGACAGTCACAATCCTCCGTATGGAAGGCGGCGACGTCGCCAATCCGATACCGGATAAGCGGCATCGAGTAGTTTGAGAGCAGGGTAATCACGAGCTCCCCCGTTTCACCCGGTTCGACAGGCTCGAGGGTGTCAGGATCGAGAATCTCGATATAATGAATCAGCGGGCAGTAGTGAAGTCCCGTCCCGTAACGGCACTCGCTCGCGACGGTCCCGAACTCTCGCGAGCCGTAGCGGTTGTGCACTGGACAGTCAAATACCCGCTCGATTTGCGCTCGCATTTCTGGCCGAAGCGTTCCAGCCGTCGTCATTACCGAGGAGGGAGAGTAGACAGCAAGGTCGTTCTCTTCGATAAACGCAGCAACGTTCGTAATCGCCTCCACGTAGGCGTGTATCGTCGCCGGCTGTTCGCTGTTTATTGTCTGGACCGCATCGCGAAAATCGTCCTCGGACATCGAATACGCGTTGATCCAGGTGATATTCCGAAGCCATTCTCGGGCCTTTGATTTGACCGATTTCTCGCCAAACAGATCGTCCTGCGATCCCCAGACCTTGACTTTCGGATCCGAAAGGGTTCGACCGCCCCACTCGTCAAACACCAATTTCAGCCCCTCTCTCATCGAGAGATAGTGGCCATCTTGGACGAACTCAGTCGGCTGGCCGGTCGACCCACTGGTTGCGTTCGTCTTCCATTCTCGAGTGGACAGATCATCGCTCTTGAGTCGTTCAAACTCGTTTTGCAAATCGGCCTTCTCTAAGAGCGGGAGCTCCTCGAACTCGGTCGCTTTCGGCTGTTCGTCGAACGTCTCTCTATAGTATGGGACGTTCTCATAGGCATGATCGAGCAACGATTGCAGTCGACGGGTGGTCCGTCGCTCGAGTTCAACAGAAGAAAGCGATTCCCAGTCACTGATAGTCTCGTATCTTTTCGGAACTGAATGTCTATAGTTAAGAATTGGTTTCCAGAGATGTTTTCTTAACGCCATATCGGGTCGTACGCTGGATTTCTCTTAGATGTACTGGTCTGCTGTGAGATATCTCTCTGTTCTATTGTTTTATAAGGGTGAGTGCTATCAAGTGATATTCCTGGGAAAGTATTAATTGATGGTATATGGGAACTAAATATAGATGTCCGAGTCGATACCACCACAATGTCCCGAGTGTGGATCTACAGATCTAAAACTAACTCGTGTCTCTCCAACGGACCACGAAAAGGGTGAGGAGTGGGTCACACACGCTAAATGCGAACAGTGCGACGACTATCTCGAATGGTTCGAATGAATTCTACACAGTTGTCCACAGTGGACGTCTGATTTTAGCTCGCTCACTCATAACAGCAAAGTCATCGTTCGCGTAGTCCGTGAAAGCTTTCGTCACTCGACCGTGACGCTTTTCGCGAGATTGCGTGGCTTATCGATCGACCGGCCGAGTCGGTTTGCGAGCCAGTAGGAGGCCAACTGCAGCTGGATGTTTGCTAAGATCGGTGTCAGATAGGGGTGTGTTGACGGCACCTCGAGAACGTGGTCGACGTATCGTTCGACCGTCTGCGGCGCGTCGGTCACCGCAATAACGGGCGCACCACGAGCCTGTACCTCCTTGACGTTGCCAAGCGTCTTTTCGAGACGCGATCCCTCAGTCAACAGTGCAAAGACCGGCGTCCGTTCGGTGACGAGCGCGAGCGGCCCGTGCTTGAGTTCGCCGGCGGCGAATCCCTCGGCGTGTTTGTACGTGATCTCCTTCATCTTCAGGGCCCCCTCGAGGGCGACCGGGGCGGTATACTCCCGACCGATGAAGAAGTAGGCGTCCGAGTCGACGTACGCATCGGCGAGCGCCTGTGCCTGGGAGTTCTCGAGAACGGTCTGAATCTGCGCGGGCAGCTCAGCCAACCCCTGCAAAAACGCCGGCTCGGCAGTCTCCGCTAACACGCCAGCTACCAACGCCAGCGCGACTTGCTGGCTCGCGAACGTCTTCGTCGCCGCGACACCGATCTCAGGACCGGCCCGGATGTAACAGACATGGTCGCACTCGCGAGCGGCCGAACTGCCGACCGTATTCGTCAGTGCCAGTGTGACTGCACCAGCCCCGTTGGCTTCCCGCAGTGCCCGCATCGTATCAGCAGTTTCACCACTCTGGGTGACGCCGATTACGAGCGTCTCCTCGTCGACGGGGACGGTCTCAGCGCGGTACTCACTGGCAAGGAAGGTCTGGGCGGCGATGCCGTGTTCGCGCAACAGGCGGGCCCCGTAACGCGCAGCGTGATACGACGTGCCACAGGCAACGAGCTGGACTGTGGCCGGCAACTCGAGGTCAGCGAGCTCCTCGAGCAGAATGTGGTTTGTCTCGGGATCGACCCGCCCACGCAGACAGTCCTGGATCGCCCGGGACTGTTCGTGGATTTCCTTTTTCATGTAGTGCTCGTACGATCCCTTGCCAGCGTCCTCGGGATCCCAGGCGATCTCGTTAACGACAGGCTCGACAACAGCTCCCGTCTCGTCACTGACCGTTACGGTCTCCGGCGTGAGGGTCGCGAACTCGCCGTCCTCGAGGTAGATCACCTGATCGGTGTACTCGATGAAGGCGGGGACGTCGCTCGCGAGATACTGGCCTTCGTCACCGAGCCCGATAACGAGCGGTGACTCGTGGCGTGCGGCATAGACGGTATCGCTGTCGGCGAACACGGCGGCAATAGCGTAGCTCCCCTCCAAGCGGGCGATCGCTTCGCGGAACGCGGGTCCATGGTCGAGCCCGACCTCGAGACGCTCCTCGATCAGATGGGGAATAACCTCCGTATCGGTCTCGCTCTCGAAGACGTGGCCACGCGCAGTGAGCTCATCGCGCAGTTCCTGGTAGTTCTCGATGATCCCGTTGTGCACGACCGCAATCTGTCCCGTTTCATCGGTATGGGGGTGAGCATTAGCGTCCGATGGGGGCCCGTGTGTACTCCAGCGAGTGTGTCCGAGTCCGGTCGCCCCAGGAACGGGTCCCTCCGGAAGAGCCGACTCGAGTGCTGATACCTCGCCCTCGCGTTTGTAGACATCTACTGCCTCATCGACGAGGGCAACGCCTGCGGAATCGTAGCCGCGGTACTCTAACCCAGAGAGCCCAGTCAGTAACACATCGATCGCATCGTTAGTACCGGTATATCCAATAATTCCACACATTAGTGATCCCCACGGTTGCCGTTCGATTGGACCTGTACTGGAAGAGGGAAAGCACAGATAGTCTGCACACTCAACATACCAATACTAACGAGAGTAGTATTGTTTATTTATTTCGGTTATTGGTCAGTCAGGAATCATCATTGAGCATGTGTAATTCCGTCGAATACGGGTCATGTCTTGAGTTCACAAACAGCCTGGTTAATCCTACCAGTTCTTCTGCTCACAGACCCGAGACACTGTACAGCACCACGACTATCGTAAGCAGGATCCCAGTGATGCCCGCGATAAGCCGTAACTGTGATTCGTTCATGGAATATTACTTAATTTCCAGGAACAAAATTCTACTGCAGTATACAGATATATTATTGCCGGAAAGACTCTTTCTTGTCGGCCGCTCGTTTTTGAGGACCGACTCTCGATTTTGCAGAGGTATTCCGATAAACGTTCCGCATAAGCGTTCTCTTCATGATAAAAACAATGAATTTATAGCCCAGTACCAACAGTAGTGGGTGATGAACAAACTTATATTGACGACTACATAGAGATTGACAATGGCAACAACGAGTGGCCGTGGAGATGGGATAACCGAATACTGTGATCGATGTGAGAGCGACACAGTACATTCGGTGACGATTCAGATTCGAACGGAGAGTTCGAAACAAGAAAATATGGAATTTTCTCGAGAACCGTATCGGATCAGCACATGTAACAGATGCGGAACCCAACAGAGTCAACGAATGAACAATGCTTGAAAGATACTGTCTTCCGAGAAGTCCTCACTCCCGGGTTCCAAGGAACGGGCTCTCCCTACGGTCAACCGCTTAGCTACCTGCTGCACTAGTATTCGCTTGAAACATCAAGGCAAGACAGTCGTTTTTAAGCACTCGAGATAATCCGATGTTGGATACCTGCCTGCCCTCTGGAACCGTCTTTGACGGCCAAGCGAGCAAAGGGGTTCTCACCCAATGAACTACGATATATACTCTAATATAAAGATAGAATACAAACGGATATATGATCGTAGAAACTGGGTAGAACCAACAACCACGGATGAGAGAGTATTTAGTCGCAGTCATTGCGGGGATCGTTCAGGGAATCGTCGAGTGGCTCCCAGTCTCGAGTCAGGGGAATCTCTCAATCGTTCTCACGATGTTGCAAGTGGACCCCGAAGTTGCGGTCCAACTTGCACTCTTTTTCCAGGTTGGAACGACCCTCTCCGCAACAGTGTACTATCGGGACGATCTGCGGACGATCCTCCAGAGCTTACCGAACTGGCGTCCAGGCTCGGCGTACGATGGCGACAACGCGATCACATCCTATATCGTTGTAGCGTGTGTGATGACCGGCCTCATCGGGATCCCGCTGTATGTATTTGCAGTCGATCTCGCTGGCCAGCTGTCGGGAGGCCTCTTTGTCGCCGCGATCGGTGTGCTTCTGATCCTCACGGGGTGGATCCAACTCACCTCGAAATCGGTTTCGATGGGAGGACGTGACAAGCCGACACTGTGGGATTCGATCATCGTTGGCTCCGTACAGGGCGTTGCGATTCTCCCCGGGATCTCTCGATCGGGTATCACGACGAGTGCGCTCTTGTTCAGGAGCTATGAGCCGCCGACCGCGTTCCGTCTGTCGTTCTTGCTTTCGATTCCTGCGAGCCTCGGAGCAGCCGCACTGACGATGGCGGGCGCCGGTGGTCTCCCAGGAATCGGGTTGGGCCCTGCCCTCACGGCGTTCGTTATGAGTGGGCTTGTGGGTTACCTGATGATCGATACACTCATGCGAGTTGTCGATCGGATTCCCTTTGCAGCAGTCTGTTTTGGGCTCGGCGGACTGGCTATCGTTGGAGGGGGAGTCGTCTCGCTGATCGCCTGACCCTCCGTCTCGGTGCTCCGAGAATCGGTCGTGCCGAATCACTGTCCTCGAGACGCTTGTACTGAACCTCCAGTAGATCTTACTTCAATGCCAGACGTCAATCGATTCTTAACTGAACCCTGATTCATTGCCATCAGGATCGAGTTTTTATCATTTCAATTTCCCTCACAAGGTTTAATATGATCCACAGAAGAGAAAACACACTGAATGGTAACTGGGTGGCTTTATCGTGGAACAGCAGCGGGAGGGACGCTCCTGCTGGCACTTGGGGCAGGCCTACTCGGGAATTCCGTCAGTGGGACTTCTCAATCGCCGACCCTGCTTTCGGTCGCGCTTATCTGTGGGCTTGTGGGCGTTGTACTAGCTCCACTGTATACACCGCGGCCACGGTCAGTACCGACGGTACTCACGCGGACTGCAACTCGACTTGGAGTCGCATGTTTCACCCTTCTGGTCCTCAATGGAATCGGACTGACCGCCGCACCGGAACTCCTGACGACGGCTGTAACGGGCGTTCTCCTGGTTTTGACACTCCCGGTCTGGTATCTGGTATGCCGACGCGATAGCGGAGACCAACGCGTACTGGTACTCGGTGAAGATCCCACCCGTCTCAGAACGACGATTCGCTCGCTGCCGACGACGCCCGTTGGCTTCCTTTCGCCGGTCCTCACCACCCACTCGTCGGAAACAGAATCCACAGAGAAAGAAGCGGCCGATTCGAAAGCTGCGATTGCAACCGACGGCGGCGTTCAACCGGACACACAGATCAGAACGATTGCTGGCACTGACCGTATCAACGGGCTCTCCCGGTTCCCGTCTGTTCTTACGAAATACGATATTGATTCCGTCGCGCTCGCGTTCGACGAGAACAGTCGAACACAACACTTCGAAATCCTACAGATCTGCCATACTCACGGGGTGAACGTACTGGTTCACGATTCGTTTGCCGACTATGTACTCACCACAGACACCGTCGGCGAACACCTCACACAGGTTGATCTGAAGCCCTGGCCGTGGTACAGTCGAGTAACGAAGCGGCTGTTTGATCTGGTCTTTGCAGTGGGGGCGTTGATGGTTGCGACACCGCTGCTGGTGATTATTGCAGTTGCGATCAAACTCGACTCGCCCGGTCCGATTTTGTACGGACAGACCCGACGCGCACGGTTGGGCGGCACGTTCCCAGTGTGGAAGTTTCGGTCGATGCTTCCGGAAAGCGAGGATGCCAATCCGGGGTGCTCTCAGGACCGGATTACCAGCGTTGGACGAATCCTGCGAAAAACGCATCTGGATGAGATCCCGCAGCTGTTATCGATCCTCACCGGAGAGATGAGTGTTGTCGGTCCCCGTCCGGTGTGGACCGAGGAAGAGGAGCTGCTGCAGGACGAAATCGAGTCGTGGTCGAAACGATGGGCTGTCACACCCGGTCTGACGGGGCTGGCCCAGGTTCGAAACGTGGATAGTACGAACGGACAAGCAAAACTCGAGTCCGACCTCGAGTACATCCGCAGGCAATCGATCGGGTTTGACCTCTATCTCGTCGCCGTTCAGCTCTGGCAGGTGATGACGGATTGTTACGAGATGGTCGCCGAACAGGATTCCAAAAACGATTCGAGTCCGCAAGCGAACGAGCAAACCGACTAACGACGCCCATCTATGACCGAGACTACCAGCGGCGAACAATCCAGTAGCGACGTTTCGATGCTTCTCGCCGTGTACGCCGGTGACGAACCAGCGGATGTCGATACCGCGCTCGAGAGTGTGTTCTGGCAAACACACCAACCCACAGAGGTAGTTCTCGTCCAGGACGGGCCGGTTGGGGAGGAGCTAACCGCCGTCATCGAGGACTGGACCCAGGAGTATCCGGAGATCATCCGAACCGTCGAACTGGCTGAGAACCAAGGCCTCGGTCGTGCACTCCAGGCTGGCATCAAACACTGTTCGTGCGAGTTGGTCGCTCGAATGGATGCGGACGATATTTCTGTCCCGACGCGCCTCGAGAAACAGGTCGCATTTATGAATGCCCATCCGGATGTCGACGTGGTTGGCGGTCATATTGCCGAGTTCAGTGATGATCCGGAACAGATCGAGGCAGTCCGAACCGTCCCAACGGATCCTGAGACCGCAGCCGAGAGCGCACCGTACCGCTGCCCGCTCAACCATCCGACGGTGATGTACCGAAAGAGCACGATTCTGGCCGCTGGTGGGTACGGTGATCGCCGGTCGATGCAGGATCACGAACTCTGGATTCGGCTTCTCGATCACGGATACACACTCACGAACCTGGATGACGTGCTGGTCAAGGCGCGAGCCGGGGCTGACCTCTATGACAGACGCGGGGGGATCGACTACGCCAGAACGGAGTTTTTGCTGTACTACGAGTTCCTCCAGTCAGGGTACATCAGCCTCAGAACCTTTCTCATAAACGTTCTCTCTCGGATCCCGGTACGGCTTGCGCCACGACCGGTACGCGGTTTTATTTATAACCACCTTCTGCGGTGAGGAGTGATCTGGGCCTCACGGGCCATGATAGCCCGTTACTGGCGAGCCGTCCTCTGCGCCATACTGCTCGAGGTCGACATCAGTCACGACTTCCTGGGAGGTGACCTGCCACGTGCCGTCCTGGTCTTCCATCACGAGGCGGACCCACTCGTTCGTGTCCTTGGCTGTAAACACAAGCCGTTGCCGGGGTGCATCCGCCGGAGTCCACTCGAGGGCGATTGAGTTCGACATCTTGGTTATCCCCGATCGATCTGCCGTTCGGACGCTACGGACGGAGTTATTCCTTTCTTCCAATCCCCCGATTCGAAGCGCTCCCCGAACAGGACCCTTCCTCTCTGTACTGAGAGAACAATCGACCTGAGGGACAGTGTGTCTTGAATATCCATTTTACCTGAATACATAATAACTGAAGCGTAGATACTAAAATATTATGGATATACTCATGGATTAGAATGAGATTCTATAGAGCTAGATATTCTAGGCGATCCCTCCTAACACTCACTCGGGCCCTGTTCGCTTGACCGGGACGTATTGCCCTCAATCAGTGCGGAGCGTCCGGAACAGGGATTGTGCATCAGCGCGGAACCGCTCGTTCAGGGACAGGGTCGCAAAATAGACCGCGGCGCCGCCAGCGATAGCCAACAGCAGCGTCACCAGCCCGGAGATCTCGACGAACGTGAGGGCGAGCCAGAGGACGAGGAACATCACGACACTCCCGCCGACGGCCCAGACCGCAGATGCCCACTCGATAGTGACCGTGAGCTCCTGTGACAGGAACCACCATCGCACGCCGAGCCCGATAAGCAGTGAGAGAGTGGTCCCAAGCGCCGCTCCGGCGAGACCAAACGCCTGGATGAGCACGATATTCAACACGAGATTGGCAGTGATATCGACGAGCGCACCGATCGTGACACGGTCCGCCCGATCGATTCCGAGCAGACATTTCCCGACCACCGCACGGACCATCCGTGGTCCCTTTCCAGCCAGCAGAATCACAAGCGCACTGGCCGCGATCGTATATTCGGTGCCGAAGAAGATTCCGAGCATCTCCTCGCCGAGCAGCCACGCTCCGGCCGTTGCGGGGATCACTAACACCAGTCCGGGCGTAATCGCCTGTGGGATCATCGCCTCGAGCTGGCGGACGGAGTCGTTTGCGTCCCACGCGCTTATCTGCGGGAAGATGGTTTCACCGATCGCCCCGATTAGGACCTTGAAGATCTGTGAAATGCGCCAGGCGAACTCGTAGGCAGCAACAGCCGCCGGCGTCATGAACACACTGATCAGAAAGACGTCCATCCAGTTGTGGACCTCGCCGTCGATCGACGGGATCACACTGTAGATTCCGTACCCGGCGAGTGACCGGCCCAGCGAGAGACGTGGCTTGCCGAACGGCGTCTGTTGTCGGTGCGTCGCCCAGAGGAAGCGAACGACGTAGCCGGCGATGAGCGCAGAAACCAATCCCTGGAGCCCGTAGCCGGCCGTGGTAAGCACGACTCCGGTTCCGATCCACGTTACCGAGTACGACAGCTGTATGATGGCCGTCTCGCCGACTCTGAGTTCCCCACGGATGACCCCGACCATCAGCTGGCTCAACTCCCGAAAGACGAGAGCGACGATGAGATACGGCGTGAGGTCCGCACCGAGATACTCCGTGACGCGCTCACTAAAGAGGATGATACCGCCCGAAACGATGACAAGCAGCCCGAGTTTCATCAAGAGCCCGGTCGTGAGATACGCTGCTTTGTTGGCAGTTGACTCGCTGATTCGCTTTTCGATCGCCAGTCGAAGCCCCATGTTCGACGGAATAACGAGAAACGACAGCAACGCCTGAAACATAAAGAAGATCCCGAGTTCGGTCGCCCCAACAGTTCTCGCGAAGTACGCCAACCCAAGGAACGAGATCAGCGAGGACAACGACCGGGCCGAGAACATCTTTGCCCCAGATTTGAGAAGATCCATTATCAGAACTGGTAGTTAGTTGCCTAGATATATATTTCGGATTCTTGTGGTATTAGATGAATTGAGGCGCTAAGCCCCCTTCCTCAGCGAGCGCCGAAGGCGCGAGCAGGGAGGGAATACAGCGTCCCCAGAAATCTCCGATTTCTGGTGTGCGAACGAATCGCGGAGCGATTCGTCCACGCCGCACGGTTTTCATACATGATTCGGTGGCAGGTCCACAGACCCACGCAGTCGCAATTCTTTTGTGCATAAAGTATATATTATGTATATAGTGAAACGGACCACAATCACTCTCCGAGAGGACCAACACGAGTGGGTTCAGGAACACCACCTGAAT